>JBGQAS010000158.1:0-5325 GCA_041494435.1 Anaerolineaceae bacterium
TGAAGGAATTATATAGGATTCTGGAAGGATTTTCCCACAACTTTCAAAATGACATCTTCATGATCTCCTTGGCTCCAATGCCCGCCGCCAAGACTCCCCCTGTGATGGCTGCTGTTTTTAGAAAATCCCGGCGCTTCATCTTCTTTGATTTCATTTTCCACCTTGATTTCCACACATGCGACAAGCTCTATCACTTTGGAGGTTATCGATCGGTTAGAAAAGTTAAGCTATCTGTTCAAAACAGGTTTCCTCTATTTTAAATAACTGACCTTTAGATCATTCGTATGAAACCAGCGTGGATATCAACAAATCTTCTTAAGAAATGACAGGACTACTCCCTTTTATACGGCTTTAACACTGCGGCTGGACCAGCAGCTTTACGCCCCGCAAGCGCTAGGGCGATAATTGTGACCACATACGGTAATGCCAGAAAAACTTCATAGGGAAGTTTCAATCCAGTTGTCTGCAATCTAAGTTGGAGGGCAAAAACACCTCCGAAAAGTAGTGCGCCTAACAGCACGCGTAATGGTTGCCAATTTGCAAAAATAATTAGGGCGATACACACCCAACCACGACCAGCGATGATACCGAATGTAAACGAACCGAGTTGAGCCAGGGTGAGAAAGGCACCACCCACAGCCATTAAACCACCACCAATTGCCAGGGCGATATAACGAGTCAAATATACATTTACTCCGGCAGCATCGGCTGCTTCGGGGTTTTCTCCCACAGCACGCATATCCAGACCGAAATTGGTCCGGTATACCACCCACCAGACAATCGGTATGAGGATGATGGCAATATAAGTTAAAGCGTACTGAGAAAGAACCTCGCCCAGAAAGGGGACATTTTTTAGAATCTCAAGCTGTGGAAATGGCGTGATCTTGGGGGCTTGTAAATTTTCACCAAAAATCACCCGAAAGAAAAATAATGAAAGGGCGGTTAGCAGCAGGGTGATGCCCAGACCAGAGACATGCTGGTTGACCCCCAATTTAACAGAGAAAAATGCCATCAGCAAGCCAGCTAGCATACCACCAATGAATGCTGTCAATACTCCCAACCATAGCGAACCGCTGAACGAGGCTGCAGTAAATCCAACAAAAGCACCCATGAACATAGTCCCTTCAATACCAAGGTTCAAGACACCGGCTCGTTCACAGAATAGTTCGCCCATCGTAGCAAACATCAAAGGTGTTGCGACTCGCAGCGTGGCGGCGATTAGGTTTTGGATAAAAAGAAGTGCGTCCATTATTCAACCTTCTTTATTGTGTAATTACGCATCAGAAAAACCGCCAAAGTAACTAATAAGAGGGTGGATTGCACCACATCTCCCAAAAAAGAAGGGACGGAGAGTGAGCGGCTGACCGATTGTGCCCCGGTGCTGATCAGACCCAAGAATATCGAAGAGATCCCTGCACCAATCGGGTTAAGATTGCCCAAGGTGGCGGCAATGATGCCAGTGTAACCATAACCCGGAGAAATGGCATCAATTAAATGAAAATGGATGCCGGCTACTTCGGTCACGCCAGCTAATCCGGCAATTCCTCCGCTGATCAAGGCAGTAAGGAACAATGTTCGTCCCACCTTAACTCCCATGAAACGGGCAGCTTCCTGCCCCAGCCCAACAGCACGCATACGGGTACCGAGACCGGTGCGTGAAAGAATAAACCAGACCACTGCTACTGCAAGCAGCGCTACGATAAACCCTAGATGCAATCGAGATCGATCCAACAGCTTGGGCAATTCAGTAGATGCTGCGATGGTAGGTGATTGTGGCCAATTGGTGACTGGATCGCGCCAGGGACCATTCAACAATCCACTAACAATAAACAGTATGATGGAATTCATTAGCAGTGTCGTTACAACCTCGTCGACAGCAAGTTTTACCTTCAGGAAGGCGGGAATGAGAGCCCATAACATGCCTGCGGTAAAACCACCTAACAGCATGAGAGGGATTGCCGCTATGGGAGGAAGATTTCCAAGAAGGGTCCCCAGCCAGGCAGCTGCAATCGCACCAGCATAGAGTTGTCCCTCAGCCCCAATATTCCAATACCCAGAGGCAAAGGCTATGGTCACAGCTGCACCGGTCAATAATAACGGTGTGGCTTTGACCAATACCTCCAAGGCGCTCACCCGGCTGGACAAGGGCGAGATAAGGAAGTAATAGTAAGCTTGAAAAGGATTGGCATGCGCAATCAGGATGAAAACCGAAGTGATGATAAACGTTACCAAAATAGCAATAAGGGGCAATAAAGGACTGAACCACGCAGGAGCATGTGATCTCACTATGCGATATCTAGATTTCACTGATCATCTCCTTAGCGCCACACATCAATAACCCCAGTAATTCTTCGGTTGCTTTATTGGCAGGTAGGATTCCCACAATCCTTCCTTCATATATCACGGCGATACGATCCGAAAGAGAGAGAATCTCGTCAAGATCCTCTGAAATGAGCAGGACGGCTACCCCCTGTTTTCGCTGTTCCAATAACTTGTTCCGCACATATTCGGTAGCACCAACATCCAAACCCCGGGTGGGTTGAGCTGCAATCACCAATCTGGGTTGAGTTGAAAGAGCTCTAGCAAGGATAACTTTCTGAATATTGCCGCCGGAAAGCTTACGCGTCTGGTCCGTTGGATTGGCTTTGATCTGGTATTCCTTTATCATTTGTTCGGCATGTTCTCTAATCTTCTTTCGGTTTAGCATCCCATTATGGGTATATTCATTCAAGTTTTCCAAAGCAAGGTTTTCAGCTACGGTCATTTCATGGATGATGCCCGCATGTCGATCTTCGGGTATTCGACCAATGCCTGTTTTAGAAATGGCTAGCGGATCATACCCTGTGATATCCCTGTCATCGAAAATCACTTTTCCAGAAGTTGGTTTGAGCATGCCCGAAAGAATATTTGCCAATTCGGTCTGACCGTTGCCCGAAACACCGGCAATTCCCAAAATTTCTCCGTGGCATACCTCCAAGGAGATTTCCTTTAATGCGCTTAGCCCTTTCTTATCAAGGGCGGTTACATTCTCTACTCGTAGAAGGGGTTTGTCACCACATTTTTCTTCCCTTCGCTTGACGCCAAAAGTCTCGCGACCAACCATCATGCGGGCGAGTTCCCGCTCACTGGTTTGTACTTTGTCAACTGTGCCAATGCATTTTCCATCTCTTAATACAGTTATCCGATCACTGATCTTCATAACTTCATTAAGTTTATGACTTATAAAGATGATGGAAAGCCCCTCTTTTTGTAATTTTTCCAGGGTTTCGAAAAGAACATCCACTTCCTGCGGTACAAGAACCGCAGTTGGTTCATCCATAATGAGAACGTCGATATCCCGATAGAGTGCCTTGAGGATCTCAACCCTCTGGCGCTCACCGACAGAAAGATGTCGAACCAAAGCGCCTGGATTTACTTCGACGCCGAACTTTCTTGAAGCTTGCCCGACTTTATTTTTCACATCCTTCGGATCTAGCGTCATTCCTTTATTGAATCCCAGAACGATATTTTCAGCAACGCTGAGAGGGGCTACCAATGTAAAGTGCTGCGAAACCATCCCAACGCCCTTATCAATTGCATCCCGTGGCGATAAAATGGAAACTTTTTTATCCTTGATAAAAATTTCCCCTGAATCCGGATGGTATAACCCGTAAAGGATACGCATCAAGGTTGTTTTGCCGGCTCCGTTCTCTCCAAGCAAAGCGTGAACCTCCCCCTTCTTTAATTCAAAGTTGATCTTGTTATTGGCAACCAATGGTCCAAAGTGTTTGGTGATTTCTACCATCTGGACAGCGAGCATCAAACCTCCAGGATTAATCAGTAAATCTTGTTTTTCAATTGAGAATAACAATATACATTTGAATCTGATATTATTTAGGCTCCTGCGCAGCTATCGCGCAGGAGCCAATTCTACTGTTTGGGACGAAGCACCTTAATTTACGGCGAGAGGTTGCGCTTCGTCAATATCGACACGGAACAAACCGTTCATAATTTGTGCCAACGTATCATTGACGAGGGTTAATGTAGCAGCAGGAATTTTGCTGTCCAAGCCATGATAGGGTGCCAGGCTGGCGCCGCCCTTGGCCATCATGGAAAAATCCTTGAGGTCCTGAGCGGTAAACGTCTTAGCAGTCACCTGGCTGATCACATAGTTAACCGTTGGACCCATGTTCCACACCGGGCCAGTAATGACAAGGTCAGGGGCTTGGGAATTCTGGTCGCTCATGTTGCCAAATGCGAATAAACTATGCTCCTTGGCAGCATCGATGACACCATCGCGTTCAGCATAGAGAACATCGGCACCGGCATCCACCTGAGCAAGAGCAGCTTCTTTAGCTGCCGCTGGATCGAACCAGCTATTGATGAAGGAAACCAGAACTTTCGCATTCGGATTTGATTTCTTTACTCCAGCGATGAACGCATTAACCAACCGGTTCACCTCAGGTACGGGCATAGCACCAACGACGCCGATCGTGCCGCTTTTTGATACTCCACCCGCGATGATCCCGCTCAAATAGGCAGGCTCATGGATCCAGTTGTCGAAGACCGCAAAGTTGGGTTCAGAAGGACCAGAACCAGATCCGAAGACGAAGGCTACCTTGGGATACAAAGCTGCCACGCGTCGTACAGCTTCTTCATTGCCGAAGGCATCGCCAAAGATAATGTCCGGTTTCTGCTGATCGCATACTTCAGTCAGGATGCGTTCCATATCCCCAGAGTAGCCAATGTTGTCCTGATAGGTGTAATCAATTTTGCCAGCATCCTTGGCTGCAAGCAAAGCCTGATGGATAACACCATCCCAGGGTTCTTCAATGGGGGTTGCATACGCGCCGAAAACCTTCAACTTACCCGTGGTTGTGCCGCCGGTGGTTGTTGCAGTGCAGCCGGCCAAAAAACTTGCAGCTACTAACACGGCGAGTATTACTGTCAACATCTTTTTCATTTCATTCTCTCCTCATCTATTTTGTTTGAATAACAATGCGAAAACTGCAATCAATTTCTTATATATTTCTCTTTACACCTCCTTCAATCTTAATAAGCTAATCTACTTTTTTTTCAATGCTGCCAGAACTTTTTGTGGGTCGGCAGGTAAGTCCTTGATGCGAACTCCCGTTGCATGGTAAATAGCGTTCAAAATGGCTGGTGCTGTTGCCAACGAGGGGGCTTCAGCAAAGCCTTTGACACCTTCGGGTCCATCGGGATGGGGCACTTCCACGACCACAGGAATGATTTCAGGGGTCATATCAGCGGATGGGATACGGCACTTGCCCAATGTGTTCGTTATATTGATCCCTTTCTCAACCAGGAAATGTTCCGAAAGTGCAA
>JBGQAS010000052.1:0-8680 GCA_041494435.1 Anaerolineaceae bacterium
GAAATCAATCTGCCTTATCTTACGGCAGACTCCACCGGTCCCAAACACCTGGTGGTGCCCTTCACCCGTGCCAAGCTGGAACAGCTCACCGGCGACCTGGTGGCTAAAACCCTCGATCCTGTGCGCCGCGCTTTGGCTGATGCCAACCTGAAACCCAGCGAAATAAATGAAGTGGTGCTGGTGGGCGGCATGATCCGCATGCCCCTGGTGCAGGAAACGGTCAAGAAGGAATTTGGCAAGGAACCTCATAAGGGTGTCAACCCGGATGAGGTGGTTGCCATTGGCGCTGCCATCCAGGCAGGTGTGCTCAGCAATGAAGTCAAAGACATTCTCCTGCTGGACGTGACCCCACTTACCCTTTCCGTGGAAACCCTGGGTGGTGTTGCCACTCCGCTCATCGAGAGGAATACCACCATTCCCGTGCATCGCAGCCAGATCTTCTCGACAGCCGCCGATGGACAGACCCAGGTGGAGATCCACGTTCTGCAGGGTGAACGCCCCATGGCAGCCGATAACAAGACCCTCGGCAAGTTCATCCTGGATGGTATCCCTCCGGCCCCTCGGGGTGTGCCTCAGGTGGAAGTTTCCTTCGACATCGATGCCAATGGCATCCTGAACGTCAAGGCAACGGATAAAGCCACCAATCGCAGCCAGCACATCACCATCACCGCTTCCTCGGGTCTTTCCAAGGACGAGGTGGAACGGATGCGCAAGGAAGCCGAAACTCATGCCGACGAAGACAAGCACCGCAAGGATTTGATCGAAGCCCGCAACATCGCGGACAGTACCGCATACAATGCGGAAAAATTCCTGCGTGATAACGGTGACAAGGTCCCCGAGGATGCAAAGAAGGAAGTGGAAGCGGATGTTGCGACCTTGAAGGCAATAAAAGACACCGAGGATATTCCTGGCATGCAGCAAGCGACCGATAAATTGAACCAGACCATGCAGAAAATAGGCGCCAGCATGTACCAGCAACCTGGTGGAGGTGCGGGTCCCATGCCTGGAGCAACCGGCCCCATGCCGGGAACCGACCAGGGGGGTGGATCTGCAGGTCCCGCTCCGGAAGGCAAAGGTGGTGATGACGTGGTGGATGGAGAGTTCAAGAACGTCTAAACCTGCCGCCTTTTGAACATAAAAGTAAGAATCTGGGCGTTTCATGGCGGAATCCTTGAAACGCCCTTGAACCTTATATTCAGACATCGAGAGGATCATGCCAAGCCAACGTGATTATTACGAAATCCTCGGGGTGCCACGCAGCGCAAACCCGGAACAATTGAAGGGGGCATTTCGCAACCTGGCACGCAAATACCATCCGGATGTTTCCAAGGAACCGGATGCGGAAGCCCGGTTTAAAGAGATCAACGAAGCCTACGCCGTGCTTTCTGATCCTGAAAAGCGCGCCCGCTACGACCAGTTTGGACACGCCGGTCTCGAAGGCATGGGTGGAGTTCCTGATTATACAACCGTCGACTTTACCGACATCCTCGAAGGGTTGTTCGGGTTTGGTGGATTCAGTTCGCGCCAACGCCGTAATTCACCCCACCGGGGCACTGACCTTTCACAATCGGTCCAGTTGACTTTTGAAGAAGTGGTCACGGGCGTAGATAAAGAAATCGAGATCACTCGGGACGAGGAATGTGCCACCTGCAAAGGTACCGGCGCAGAACCGGGCACCAGCCGCATCCGCTGCCAGAACTGTGGTGGGCGCGGAGAAGTCCGCCAGGTGCGCCAGACTTTCCTCGGTTCGATGGTCCAGGTAACCACCTGCCCCAACTGCAATGGGAGCGGTGAAGTCATCGAACACCTCTGCTACACCTGCCGCGGAAGGGGCCTGGAGCTCAAGAAATCCCACAAAATGGTGCACATCCCCGCCGGCGTGGATAATGGCACGCAGATCCGCCTGGCAGGCGAAGGTCAGCCCGGCGTGAATGGCGGTCCGCACGGGAACCTGTATCTGGAAATCCGGGTCAAGCCCCATAAATTCTTCAGCCGCAAAGAAGACGATGTCTTGCTCAACCTGAGCATCAACCTTGCCCAGGCTGTGCTGGGTGCCGAAGTGGAAATACCCACGGTGGAAAAGCCTGCCAAGTTGAACATCCCTGCGGGGACACAACCCGGCAAAGTTTTCATGCTCAAGAACAAGGGCATCCCCCATGTGCGTGGTGGTGGACGGGGAAACCAGCTTGTGATCATCGACATCGACATCCCCTCACACCTGACCGGCGAACAGAAGAAGCTCTTTGAGCAGCTCGCCAAGACCATGGGTTCGGAAGTCCATCCCCAGGAACACAGCTTTTTTGATGCCTTGAAGGATATCTTTGGTGGTCAATAAACGCTGGCTGGAAATTTCCCTCAAAGTGAACGGAGAACTGGCAGAAGCGGTCGCAGAAGTACTCGACCGCTTTGTTGTCAATGGGGTGGTCATCGAGCGGGATATTCCCCAAGAAACAGGCAAAAACGAGAACTCTTCTGAAGACCTTGTCAAAGTCTTTGGATATCTCGCTGTGGATGAAAAAATTGAGGAAACGCGCAACCAGGTGGAACAGGCGCTTTGGTACCTGGGAAAGATCTCGCCACTGCCTTCATCTGTATTTACATTTATCGAAGATGAAGATTGGATGGCTGCCTGGAAGAAGCATTACAATCCCGTCCTCATCGGAAACAAGCTGCAGATAGTCCCGTCATGGATGAACCCACCCGACCCATCGCGAATTCCAATCCGCATCAACCCCGGCATGGCGTTTGGTACCGGCACACATCCCTCCACCCAAATGTGCCTGGAACACCTTGAAACATATGCACACAAAGACCAACCCATAATCGATGTGGGTTGCGGGTCAGGTATCCTTTCCATTGCAGCCATCAAGCTGGGTGCCGATCATGCCCTGGCAGTGGATATCGATGAACAGGCTGTGCGCAATACAAGAGAAAATGCTGAAATCAACCAGGTACTGGAAAAGATAGAATCAAGCCTGGGTTCCCTTCAAGAGATCCGGGAGAAGCGCTTCAGCATTTACGAGGCGCCTGTAGTGGTGGTCAACATTCTCGCACCGGTGATCGTTTCCCTGTTCCAATCCGGGTTGGGAGATCTGGTGGAAAAGAATGGGATCCTCATTCTGGCGGGTATCCTGGATTCCCAATTCGAGGACGTGGAAAAAATCGCAACCGAAAAAGGTTTCTCGCGGATTGAAAAGCGAACCTCAGCAGATTGGGTTTCCCCCGTTTACAAAAAAATCGGATAGGCTTTCACCTATCCGAAAATTTTTCTCTTTCCGCAACTCAACAGTCTGATTAACCTTCGATAATCTCGTAATCGGTGGTGATCTCCGCTTTCCCCTTTACTGTTGCCGCGACCGAACAATACTTCTCTTCCGATAGTTGGATCGCTTGTTCAACGTCCTTGACCTTCAATCCCTTGCCGGTCAATTTATAATGCACGCGGATCTTGGTATATGTCCACGGGGGATTCGGTTCCTGCTCTCCATCGGCACTGACTTCCAAGCCGGTAAGTCTGAGTCGTTTCTTGCCCAAAATATCCACCACGTCCACAGAGGTGCAAGCTGCCAACGCCACCAGCAGCATTTCCGAAGGTTTAACCCCCACCCCATCCTCTTTTGTCGAAAGAACCACTGAGTGGTTGGTCGAATCGGTCCCCACGAAAGTTTTGCTGCTGAGCCATTTCACCGTTGCATGAGCCATCCGTCACCTCCGAAAGAATGAAGTAATTATATCTGGGATTTCAAAGCCCCTGCCTTCCTCCCTCAAATGTTACCCGTGCTTTGGGTATCCTGAGTACCAAGAGCGTATTGTGCTCTGGATACTCAGGACATCCATTATTCATTTTGGGGGAGATGCCGAAGGCAGAGGGGGCAGCGTCGCTGCGTGGGCATTGTCACAAGCAATACCCCGCTTGACACAGAACAAATTTTCGTGTATTATATAGAAAATATATTCGATATGAAGTTCAACAGGAGGTCATATGATGACCCGCGATAAAGACATGGATGCCCGTTTGCATAAGATCATGGAATTCCTCACCGGATTCCAGGAATCTTCAGGATATTCCCCTTCGATTCGAGAGATCGGGGACAAGATCGGGGTAAATTCCACTTCCCTGGTGGATTTTTATCTTGACAAGCTTGAAGAGCGCGGTGATATCAGCCGTGAAAAGCACATTTCCCGCAGTATCCGGGTGAACAAACCCATCCAATCCCTCGCCAATGTCACCAACAAAATGCAGAAGGGATTACAGGCTGTCTCTGCAGTCATCAGTGACCTCATCCGCATCCCACTGGCAGGTAGAATCGTCGCCAGCGCCCCGGTGCCTGTGCCTGAATCTGATGTGGCTTATTTCGATCCGGAAAGCAGCATCGAAATTGCCAGGGGAATGTTGCCCGCCCGCGAAAACGAAAAAAACCTGTTCGCGTTGGAAGTCCAGGGTGATTCAATGGTCGATGCCATGGTCAACGATGGCGATATCGTCATCATGAAAACAGCCAGCGAAGCCAGCAATGGTGATATGGTGGCTGTCTGGCTGGACGACAACAACGAGACAACCCTGAAATATTATTACAAGGAAACCGGCAGGGTACGCCTGCAGCCTGCCAATCCCACCATGCAACCCATTTATATCGACGCCAACCGCCATTTGCGCATCATGGGCAAAGTGGTGCTGGTCATACGGCAGGTGAAATCAATAGCTGCTTAACCTCCAAAAGATTTATTGGAAATAAAAACCAGGGCTTGCGCCCTGATTTTTATTTCCACTTGGTGAAACTTAGACCAAGTCTACAACGCCACCGGCAGCTTCGAGCTTGGCTTTGGCATCCGCACCAGCAGCTTTGCTGACCGCGCTCAAAACCTTGGAACCAGCGGTTTCGGCCATCTGCTTGGCTTCGACCAACCCGAGGTTGGTGAGCTGGCGGATGACTTTGATGACTTCGATCTTCTTGGGGCCGGCATCCTTGAGGACGACGTCGAATTCGGTTTTCTCTTCGACGGGTTCACCAGCAGCAGCACCGCCAGCGGCGGGGGCAGCTACGGCGACGGCAGCGGCAGCGGAAACGCCCCATTTCTCTTCCAGGGCTTTCACCAGGTCGGCAGCTTCCAAAACAGAAAGCTTGCTCAGTTCTTCAACTAACTTTTCAATTTCAGCCATTTCAAATATCTCCTACTAATTTTTCATATTCGGTGAGAGCATTGGGAATTTCCAGCTCTCGACGATCGTTCCTGCTCTGGCAATTAAGCCGCGGCAGGTTGCTCCGAATGAGCTTTGACGACGTAAGCAAGCCGGCGTGCAGGTTCGGCGAGCGTGCGAACCAGTTGAGTAGCGGGCGTCTGCAGCAAACCGAGCAGCTTGGCGCGCATCACGGGCAATGGCGGTAGATCCGCCAGTGCCTTGACCTGTTTCGCTTCCAGCAATTTATCACCCAGGTATCCGCTCTTGATGGTGAACACTTCCGAGCCCTTGGACGCATCGCTCAGGATCTTGGCCAGGGCTGGTGCATCGTTGGGCGCAAACCCGACCAATGAAGTGCCTTCATACGTTTCCGCATGAGGGAGTTTCATCGCATCGAGGGTGCGCAGGAAAAGGGTGTTCTTTACCACGTGCAAATGGGAACCCGTTTCGCGTGCCTTGGCGCGCAAGGTATCCACATCTTTCATGGTCATGCCTTTAAAGCTGACCACGTAAACTGCCTGGCTTTCTTTCAGCCACTTCTGATACTCTTCCTGTAGCTCAGCTTTCTGTTTCTTGGAGAATGCCAAAGGTTTTCACCTCCTTTCGTTTTCTAAGTAGATAATAAAATCAGTCTTTGCCATACCTGCCAGCAAAGACTGAAATATTCCCCAAAGGGTTTTTTTCCATCTTCACCTCGGCAGGATATTAAGCCTTTCCAGGCACCGGCTTTCTTGGGTGAAACGTTCAAATGTCAATGAACAGAACGGATTATACCCGTTTTTTACTCTTTTTCACCGATATTCTGGGCGGCATTCGCATCCACTTTAACGCCGGGTCCCATGGTCGAAGTCACGGTGATCCTCTTGATGAAGGACCCCTTGGCTGCGGCGGGACGGGCTTTCTTCAAGGCTTCCATCAGGGCTTCGAAGTTCTCGAACAGCTTCTTGGCATCGAAGGAAACCTTGCCGATGGGAACGTGGATGTTGGCGGTTTTATCAAGGCGGAATTCCACGCGCCCGGCTTTGGCTTCCTGGATGGTGCGGGGAAGGTCGGCGGGTGCGCAAACGGTTCCGGCTTTCGGGTTCGGCATGAGCCCGCGGGGACCGAGCACACGCCCGAGCTTGCCAGCCTTGCCCATCATATCCGGGGTGGAAATGGCAACGTCGAAATCCGTCCATCCGCCCAGGATCTTGTTGATCATTTCATCGCTATCGGCGATAAAATCTGCGCCGCCTTCCTGCGCCTTGGCAACGCCTTCACCCTGAGCAAAGACCAGTACGCGTACAGTCTTGCCGAGACCGTGGGGGAGCACAACCACATCTCTTACCTGCTGGTCGGCCTGGCGGGGATCCAAACCCATGCGCATGTGGACTTCCACCGTGGCATCGAACTTAGCATAAGCGGTTTCCTTCACGAGTTCCATGGCTTTCTCCGGCTCGTAAAAGGTATCGATATTCATTTTGGCAACTGCGGCCTGGTACTTCTTACCGTGTTTTTTCATGATTTCTCCTCGTGGTGCTGACGGGTGATCATCTCACCCTCCCACAATTGATTAGCCTTCGATCAGGATGCCCATATTGCGGGCGGTGCCTTCGATTTGTTTCATGGCGCCTTCCACATCGATGGCGTTCATGTCTTTCATTTTTAACTCGGCGATCTCACGCACCTGCGCCCGGGTCACCTTGCCTACCTTATTGCGGTTGGGCACATCCGAACCCTTTTCGAGTCCGGCGGCTTTCTTTAGCAGCACGGCAGCGGGTGGGGTCTTCAGAATGAAAGTGAATGAGCTGTCGGTGTAGACAGTGATTTCCGCCGGGATGATATCTCCCATGCGGTTCTGGGTGCGGGCATTGTATTCCTTGCAGAATGCCATGATGTTGATCCCGTGACCAGCCAATGCCGGACCTATCGGGGGTGCCGGGTTGGCTTTGCCAGCTGCGATCTGCAGCCGAACGATTGCTTTGATTTTCTTTGCCATAAGTTCTCCTTTGTGGTTTTAGCGGGTGATTGCACCCTCCCACGGTATACCCCTCGGAAGAGGGGTTGAAAAGCCTAAGCTTTTTCGACCTGTAAAAAGTCCAACTCCACGGGGGTTTCACGCCCGAAAAAGTTCACACGCACGCGCACCTTGGAATGGTCCATATCGATTTCATCTACCATCCCGCGGAAGTCGTTAAAGGGTCCATCCACGATGCGCACCCGCTCGCCCACTTTGAAGGATACCATGATGTGGGGGGCTTCAGCTTCCATGCGTTTGAGGATCTGTGCCACTTCCTCGGGGCGAAGGGGCGTGGGTTGGTTTCCCATCCCCACGAACCCGGTAACACCCGGGGTGTTGCGCACCACATACCATGATTCCTCGGAAAGGATCATGTTGACCAGCACATAGCCGGGGAACACGTGGCGTTCCACGGAGCGGCGCTTGCCTTCGCGCACTTCGATTTCTTCCTGAGTGGGGATGACCACGTCGAAGATCTGGTCTTTCATTCCCATAGTCTCGATTCGTTGCTCCAGGTTGTGACGCACCTTGTTCTCGTATCCCGAGTAGCAATGGATCACATACCAGGCTCGCTCGTCATTGGGTTCAATGGTGAGCTCGGATGGCTCCCGCGAGACAGGGGCGGGTTTGGGCGCGTGGGCAGGAACCTCGGGAGACGGTGTCCCGGGGGTTTCTGGCGTCTCAGGATTTTCATCCGAGAAAACCGGTTCGTCGTTCACATAATCGTCCTGCAAACCCATTCCAGCTCCTTGCTGCTACCAATAAAAGCGGTCTTACCCTACCACCAGGGTGACCAGTTTAGACAACGCGTAATCCACCAGGCCGAGAAAAATACCGACCAGGATGATCACAATAATCACGATCCGGGTCAGGCGCCAGGCTTCCTGCGAAGTTGGCCACGAAACCTTGTGCAATTCGCCGACGGTCTCCCGCCACCAAATTGCGATCTTATTCGGTTTTTTCTCTCTGTCAGCCATCCTTCGCTCCTTCTACATAAACGCCATGTCTTTTTCAAAAGGCAGGCCAGGCAAGAATTGAACTCGCAACCTCCTGTTTTGGAGACAGGCACTCTGCCAATTGAGCTACTGGCCTTTGCACCATCCGGCAATTTTTACTTCCTCTACCGGATGGTTCGAACATCTTACTTGGTTTCCTTGTGCAAGGTATGCTTGCGGCAATGCGGACAGTATTTCTTGATTTCCATCCGGTTTGGATCGTTGCGGCGGTTTTTCTCGGTGGTGTAATTGCGATTCTTGCATTCGCCACACGCCAGCGTGACCACCGGTCTAACATCTTTCTTTTTTGATGCCATAGTCTTTCAATTGCCGCATCCACTTTCTTAGAGGATGCAGGCTCTCCTTCTTAGCTCAGAATCTTGGTGATAACGCCCGCGCCCACGGTCAGGCCGCCTTCGCGGATGGCGAACTTCGAGCCCTGTTCCAATGCCACTGGCTGGATCAGTTCCACTTCCATGTTCACATTGTCACCCGGCATCACCA
>JBGQAS010000127.1:0-6074 GCA_041494435.1 Anaerolineaceae bacterium
GAGGCTGCCACTCTGCAGGCGAACCTGGAACATATGCAGCAAACTCAAAATGCCTTACCCACTGCCACCGCTACACCCAAACCGACCAACACCCCCGTCATTGCCCAGGGCACTCCCACTCCGCTCATCAGCATTGCCGACTTGGCACATACAGCCACCCTCTCCGCCATGCTCACTCAGGTGGCAAAGGGTGGACTTGCCACCGCCACGGCATTGCCCAAAACCGGTTTCGTTGAAGATATGGGACTGCCTCTATTAGCCATGCTGACCGTTCTTTGCATCGTTTTGATCCTTGTGGTCAGGCGAGCCCGCAAGGAAATGAAAGTCCGAAGCTAATTTCAACCTGGTTAACCAAAAAACTCCCGGCTGCCTGGGAGTTTTTTATTTCGCCGAATTGGACACTAAAAGCGAAAGCTGCAGATACACGAAATCCGCAATCCGCAATAAGTTATAGATGGATCGGGCGGACGCCATTTTGCTGGCATCACCCAGGCTGATGTGGGCGCCTCCGTCAAGGTCGCAGATTTGCCTGATTAATTTCCGAATCGTGCGGTGTTGAGGATCATCCGCCATCGCTGGGAGTTCCAACCATTCAGGGATTTTTACAAACTTGGAAGTCTCTTCTTTCCACCCTTCCGTTGACCATTTTAACTGCGGGTACAACTGGTGAACCAGCGATATATCCACCCATTCATTGTGGATGCGGGTGGAGTCGCAGAGTAATAGGCGCAATTCCACAGCCACCACACGGTAGAAAGCAGGGTAACCTTCTCGAGCCATCCGCGTGCATTCTGCCAATATGGAAAGACTATCCTGCAAATAGGTCTTTAGGTAATCTCTCTTCCTCGCGGTTAATGTTTGACGATTTTTTGGTTTTTCCTGCGGTCCCATAACCAACCTCCCACCAACACCCCTGCTCCCAAGATAATGATCAATAACACCATAAAGTAGAAATTTATGTGAATCCCGAAATCAGTGTAGCGGACTGTGTACCAATCTGTGAACATGACCAGGAAGATCCCTTCCACGACAAGCCAGCGCAATAGCCAGGGATCTTTACTCGTTCTCGCGTGGTCAATGCCAACCCCCGCGAGTAAACCCAGCCAAGGGAGGAAAATTGAACGGTAACGAGGGTTATCCCATTGGTCGCCACCAGCTCTAAGCGAAGCAAGCAGAATCCAAACCGCCAAGAAAAACGCTACCCATAAAATAACGCGTTTGTTTTCTTTGGGTTGAATCTTCCAAACGGCGAAAAGTGAATAAACCAGGAATGGTGCCAGGGCATACCACCCTAACCCACGTACAATTTTGATCGTCATCCAAACTGGTTTGGTGTAATCCAGTAAAGCTGCCGGTAGAACCGGTTGGGTGAGACCATAAACTGTGATAAAGGGGATACGAGACCAATCACCAAAATTACGTACAATCGCCTGCACTGTGCCCGAACCGGAGAATGTAAGGTAAGAATCCCAATTCGCAGTGAGCTTGAACCAGGCGAAGCTGATAATGACCGCTCCTATAACACCGAAACCAAGAATTATCCATGCTGCAACCTGTAATTTCCTGTTCCATTTTGGATACAGGTGATCGATCACAAACCAAACTCCCAAAGCTGCCAGGGCTGCAAGAGCGGTACGCCAGGAAAAAAAGAGCAATCCAAGCATGCTTGCCACAAATACAATAGCGGATCTCTTTTTGCTTGAATTCCACTGGTTCACTGCCCAGAAACCGATGCAGATGAGACTGATCAAGAAAGCTTCGCGCATCTGAGAGGCACCCGAGAGGATGACATCCGGATACAAGGCCAATAACCAACAAGCAATAAGCGCAGGGATTTTTCCCCAGCGGGGCTGGATGGCTTTCCAGAGGAAGGGAATGCCAACAGCCGCGGCAAATGCTGTCAGTATCAGGATCAGAAACGGCCGGTGAATATCCGGGCTCAAAAATCGGTAAATGAAAGCGCTGATGGCAAGCAAACCACCGTATTGATCGGTAGGATATTCATCGTTGAATGCAACCAGGATATTTTTATCGGATTTGGCAAGATCCCATGCATCGTTATCCCTTTGATAAGCATCCGTACCTATGTATCCAGCTTTTTCTCGGGGGTTATCGAATCCCCATTGAGGTAACCCAAGGCTCAGAGTGATGCCAACGATCAGGCGAATAGCGAAAGCCACGATCATCATGATCCCGACGATCTTGAGTCGCCCTCCCCAATTCCATGCCAGGAGCAAAAAGAAAATCGAGATAAATGATAATAGACTGGCTGCCCCCCAACCAATCCAATTCAACCATCCCGTTCCCAAAGCTGCTACGACAATCCCGAGCAGCATCCCCCCAACTAGCGAAATGAGCAGAAAAAGGACGATTTTCGATTTGGATGTTTTCATCGATGGTTTAGAAACCTTTCAACGCATTTTTGGCTCTTTGTTCCCAGGTGTATTTATGGGCATCCATCTGGGCTTGTTTTGCCAATCGGGTTCGTGATCCAGTATCTTTTATTAGAGATTCCAGAGCTGATGTCCAGGAATCAACATCTTCCGGAGAGCAAAAAACGGCATTCTTTTCGTTCAGCACTTCATGGATCACAGGCAAATCGCTGGAAAGTATAACCCGTCCTGTAGCCATGTATTCGAACATTTTCATCGGGCTGCAAATTTCTGCGGAATTACCTCCACTCGAACCGGCGATGCTGCGCTCATAGGGCATAAGCAGAAAATCACCTGCGGCCAGGTAAAGGGGAAGTTGCTGATTGGGGATGAACCCGGTCAAGGTTATATTCTTCAAACCTTCTGTCTTGATCCGATCTCGCCATGAGGTAACATCCTCATCCCTGCCTCCAACCCATAGAAAATGAATATTGGGAAATCTGCGGGCAAGTTCCAACAGCAAGGATGTACCTCTTCCAACGTAGAAATGCCCGCTGAAAACGGCGGTCAATTGCTCGAGTAAACCCAGTTGCTTTCTCGCTTTGCGTGCACCCGGTTGGTTGGAAAACCGCTCGAAATCCACTCCGTTGGGTGCCATGGCAACTTCCCGGGGAGAAAATTGGATCCCAGAAAAAGCTTCCAGCCTTTTTTTCAAGGCATCGGTAATCACCAACA
Organism: Anaerolineaceae bacterium; assembly: GCA_041494435.1. Taxonomy (GTDB): domain Bacteria; phylum Chloroflexota; class Anaerolineae; order Anaerolineales; family Anaerolineaceae; genus JBGQAS01. The sequence continues at coordinate 3,108 of JBGQAS010000127.1, forward strand.
GACGTTTTTTACCCCCGTGCCTGGCAAACCGCTTGAAGTAACCCGGCCCAAATGTCCCGGCGGGCAGGTCATGCATTTCCAATAGTGCGGGAGTTCCTCGTCGTAAAGCAAACTCCGCTACCTGTGGCAACCAAGTGTATACAACATCTGCTCCCCATTTTTTCGCCTGTGAAAGAGCTTTCAAAGAAAAATCGTATTTGCGCAACAAGCGGATGGATGGAATCCATCGTAACTTGAACTCCGTGGATAATCCGTACTGGTTCGACAAGTTATTCCATTCGGTAGAACCCTTTCCCGGCACCCACAAGCACACTTCATGCCCAATTTGCGCCAGGGAATTGCAGGTTTTCATCACCTGGATGCTGTTAGCGGTACGTGAAGGCACTTGGGATGGTGCAATGGCAGCGATCTTCATGCAGCACTCGCCTGGACTGGAATGGCTTTAGCCTTTCGCATTTCCTTCAAGCCCTTCAGCGCAATGATTAGCGCAGAGCTTAATCCATAGGCTGAAAGCAAGGCCGCCTGGACTAAGATTCCAAACGTTGGCACCAGCAGGAACATCAATCCGGTCTTGATAATTCCTGTATAAAGCGTAACCAAGAGAGGATACTTTGAATCACCAAAGCACAGGATCAAGGGGCGGTTCCAGAAGAGGATATTTGGGATCGTAATACCAATGAACAAAACAAGCCCAACCGGATAGGAAGGCAAGTAAGCGCCCTGTTTAAACCAGTTGAAAAATATTGGTCCTAGAAGGGCAAATCCCAAAAGGCACGCGCCTGACCAGATGGCGGCGATTACGGAAGTTCGTTTGAGCAGGTTTTTTAACCGCTCCCATTCCCGCTGGGCGATAGATCTGCTGATCTGTGGGAAGGTTGTATTGATAAACGGTGAGATGGGGAGAACAACCACATTAAGGATAGTCAGGGCAAACCTGAAATACCCGGCAAAAGTGGTAGTGACCAGCAAGCCCACCCACAATTGCTCGCTATCCCGGAAAACAGTGTTGAGCGTGGCGCTGAGGTTGGTGTTGATGGCAAAAATACCCAGCTTTTTCTTATTCGGGATGAAGCTTAAAGGAGTTTCCCACCAACCCTCCCCCACTAACGGTTTGACCCAGATCCATGCCAGGATCATCGTACCAAAACCCAGAACTATTTTCCCCGACAAGTAAGCCAACAGGACAGTGACGATCCCACCTTTGGTCACAAAGGCAAACACGATCCCGGCGGTCACAACAGCCGCTTGGATCAGGTTCAAATAAGCCTGACTCTTGAAATGGTTCCCCAGTTGCAGGATTGCCGTGGATGTTTCAAAAACGATGCTGGCAATTACCGATAGCCCATAGATCAGAATCCAGGAAAGCATAATTTGCGTGCTGATGGCGCTCGCCTGGATCAATGGGTCGCGGAAAATGACATTCGCCAAAATGGGGGCAAACACAGCCAGAACACCGTAGGCGACCAGGGAAGTAAGCGCTTCCGTCATCCCAGCCACCTTGATGATGGCCGCCGCTTCTTGTCTATGATCGCGAGCAATTTCCTGACCTGCATTCTTGATCACCACCTCGGTCATGCGGAAGGAAAGCAGGCGGTTGATACTGGAGGCATACGTGGTGATCATCCCCAGGGCACCTAAAAAAGTCGGTCCCAAAAGCAGTGGTGTTAAAAAAGCCTGGACAGCGGTAAAAGCCATTCCAAGGGTATTGCTGCTGAAAAGGTAACCGGAGTTCTTGATTACATTCCCAAGCACCCGGTCTTCGCTCCAGTTGTGCCAGATTTTTTGGAGCCAATTCATTCGGTACTCACTAGGCTGGTCCATTTCCTTTCGCGCTGGTACCAATCCACTTCCTGTTGGATGCCTTCGTCAAAGGAAACCTGTGGTTTCCACCCCAGAAGCTCCTCGGCTTTATCCACGTTCGCCCAGTTCGCGAGCATGTCTGCTTTGAAGGCCGGTTTCTTCTCGATGATGGCTTTCTTGCCGATTACTTTTTCCAACCTCGAAATCATATCGCGAAGGACGATCAGCTCATGCCCGCCCAGGTTGATGATCTCATAACCCAGCGGTTTCAGCCCCAAAATAGTCCCGCGAGCGATATCGTCCACGAAGGTGAATCCTCGCTTCTGTTCACCGTCGCCATATAACTGCAGCGGTTTGCCTTCGCTGATCCATTGGGTGAATCTAAACATGGATTGGTCGGGGCGGTTCCCGGGTCCGTAGACGATGAAATAGCGGAAGACGGTCACATCTATGCCATGCAGGAAATGATAAGAATGGCAGAGTACTTCGGCTGCCTTCTTGCTGGCTGCGTATGGTTGCATGGGATGGTCCGTATCTGCAGTTTCGACCGTGGGTAGAGATGGATTCGCACCATATACGCTCGAAGAGGAAGCCAGTACAAACTTCGGAATCTTTTGTTCCCGGCAAAATTCCAGGAGGTTGAGCGTGCCAGTGACGTTATCGTTGAAATAATCCTTGGGAGTCACTGTCGAAGAGCGCACTCCCGCCCGGGCGGCAAGGTTGATGACAGCATCGAATTTCGTTTTTTTGGTGCCTAGTTCGTCGAGGGCACGGGCATGTGAGACATCCAGCTGATGGAAGGTGAATTTTTTGTACGGGTTGATCTGGGCCAGGTGCCATTTTTTCAATCGGGCATCATACCCGTCGTTCATATTATCCACACCCACAACGGTATGCCCTTCTGCCAGCAATTCCTGACAAACTCGATGGGCGATGAAGCCCGCAGCGCCCGTGACCAGGATCGTGCTCATTACAGCCTCACCACCTTGGGATTATTTTTTCCAGCTTTTCCCAGCGCATTGCGGGTATCCACAATTAGTTTGGAGTTCTTGAGGATGGCGTTGTAATCATAAGAGGAGTGGTTGGTGATGATCACCACTGCATCCACTGCAGCGATTTCCTTCATCATATCCTCGACTCCGTCTTTCTTTCTTCCTTCAATGGATA
>JBGQAS010000419.1:0-2317 GCA_041494435.1 Anaerolineaceae bacterium
CATTTTGTGCTTACTTTTCAGACGCAAACTAACCCAAATATTCTTTGAGGAACCGGCTGCGGGTCGGATGGCGTAGTTTACGTAAAGCCTTGGCTTCGATCTGGCGGATGCGCTCGCGGGTGACGTTGAAATACCGGCTGACTTCTTCCAACGTGTGGTCCTTGCCATCGATCAAGCCGAAGCGCAACTCCAGCACCTGGCGTTCACGCTCCGAAAGGGCTGCCAGTGCAGATTGCACCTGCTCGCGCAGCATTTCCCGGGCAGCGGCGTCCATCGGTTCCAGGGCCTCATCGTCTTCGATGAAATCGCCCAACTGGCTGCTGTCTTCATCACCGACCGGGCGTTCCAAAGATACAGGCTCATCGGCAGATTGCATAATGCGCTGGGTCTTGGTGCTGGCCGTGATCCAACGACGCTGCAATTCGGGATCGAGAGGAATCTTATCAGCACGGGCTTTGTAGATGGCTTGCACATCTTCGTTGGTCAAGATGCCTGATTCCAGCGCTAGCTCTTCCTGTGTGGGGTCGCGCCCCAGCTGCTGTACCAGGGAACGCTGTATGCGCATCAGGCGGGTGATTGCTTCGAATAGATGCACCGGGATGCGAATAGTGCGCGCCTGCTCGGCGATGTAGCGGCTGATGGATTGCCGGATCCACCAAGTGGCGTAAGTGCTGAACTTATACCCACGGGTGGTATCGAACTTGTTGACCGCGCGCAGCAGCCCCAGGTTGCCCTCCTGGATCAAGTCCAGGAAAGAGATACCCCGGCCGAGGTATCGCTTGGCGATGCTGACCACCAGGCGCAAGTTGGCGCGGATGAGGGTCTGGTTAGCTTCTTCGGAGCGCCTGCGGGCGCCATCCATTTCGTTCTTGTAACTGGTTTTGGTGGGAGGATTGCGTTTGAAATAAATGATCCCCGGCAGCCGGCCCTTTTTGGAGATGAAATCCAGCAAGGGTTCCGCGGCAGGTTCCGGGATCAGGTACATCGCCAGGAAAACATCGAAGGCATGGGTTACCAGTTCATCCCAGGAGCGATCTTTGCCCCAGCGACCATTGTCGAAATAAGTCCGCAAGTACGAGACGACATCCGCTTGCCATTGCGCACGCAGCATTTGTGCTTCACTCAGCATCAAGCTCAGGTCGGGCAGGTTTTTTTGGTGGAGTTTTACAGCCACTTCCTGGGTGGTCTTCCAGGAATCGATCATTTGATGACCGATGGCAATGAACAGGTTCTCGAGCTTCTGCCCTTCGTTCAAACTCTTGCCCATCTGTGCGTGGATCAAGTCCACCATGCGCAGGGCTTCGATGCGTACAGAAAGGCGGAATTCACTATCCGCATCCAAGAGGCGGATCTGCCCGATTTCCTTCAGGTAAAGCCTGACAGGGTCTTCGGACAATTCGATGGCGATAGTGGGATCGACCAGGATCTCGAGGGGATCTTCCTGGGCGAGTTCCGCCCATTCTTCGCTCGCCTGGTCCAGGGCGGGTTCATCGGGTTCCTCGCGGGTGAGGAGTTCTTCCTCCAACCCGGAAGCATCCACTTTCTTGGCGGGCTTTTTATGCGCCGTTCCTGAAAGGATGATGGTGGGAAGCTCCGTTTTCAGGAGTTCGTCTTCCTTGGAATTCTTTTTAACCTGTTTCGGTGAAGGTTTTGTCGTTTTCAGGTGTGTTTTAACGGAGGTAGTAGCATTCACCGATTTCTGTGTGTGCTTTACCTTGGTTTTGATTGCGGGGGATTCCCTGGGTGTTGTTTTGCCGGGATCTTTTCGGGGCATGGGATTAACTATACCATAAGAAAAAAATCAATCTTTTTGGAAGGGTTTTGACAAAGCGCGGTCAAGACGATTGCGGGATTGGTAGTATTTCAGGATCATATCCTGGTACATGTTGAGCGCATCGGGGTTTCCCTGCTGGTTTTCTTCCTGCAGGAAGCGCAGCTGATCGATTTCCTGGGTGATCTTCTTTTTGCGAAGTTGGATCATCGTGCGCACCAGGTCTTCGAACACTTTTTGATCACGAAAAACATCCTTCTTCGTGGAAGAGGTTTCCTTTTCCTTGAAGGATTCAATCACTTCACCCAGTTCAGGCGGGATGTGCTCATCCAGGTATACTTGGACATCCTTTTCCTGCTGGTCCAGCGCATGGAGCAGAGTTTCCGCCAGGGTCCGGTAATGGGTATTGGAGAAATCATCCACCGAGAAGGAACCGAGGTCCAGTCGGTGTAAAACCCGGTCGAGTTCATAAATGGTATCGGGGCGGGGAAAGAGGACCTGCAGAATGTGTTTTTCCATCGCCACGATGAGCAGGCGGGGACCGGC
>JBGQAS010000370.1:0-2707 GCA_041494435.1 Anaerolineaceae bacterium
GAGCCTGACTGAAACCTGGGAACTCTATCCCAGCTTGGATGTTCCCTTTCTTACAGATGAGATTCGTAATATATTGGTTGATGTTAATAGTGGCAAAGAATAAATCTCTGTTGAAATAATGCGAGAAATGATTCTCACTAATGATTTGCCCAAGTATCAGAATAAAATGGTTTTCAGGCAACAACGGATGATAAGATTGCGCATAGCCATATTCTTCTACGATAATTCCAATGCCGTATGGGATGCCCGCGCCTTAATTACAAAATTTTAAGGGAAGCGTAGACCTCAGAGGCAAATTCGTCATTTTTGGTAGAAAAAGCAACCTGTTTTGATGCCTGACTCCTGGAGGTCTTGAAAAGATTCGTCAGTTTATCCAAACGTTTCTCCTTTAACTAAATTTGTTGTATTGATTCATATAGTCACCTAGAAGTATCCAAAGGTTTCTTGCTCAAAAGCTACAAGCAATCTTTCCATTTCGTCCAACCTTTGTGTCGCTATTTTTTTGGATGTCTCCAGGCAGATGGACTGGCGCAGCTTTTCTTTTCGACTCTGCACGACTTCATAAGCCTTTCGCAAGTCTTTGGGCATCTTCGAAAAATCGCGCAACACGCCAACCACTCCCAAAAAGTCCAGGGCATCAGCATCACTCAGCAGAATCGCTTCCATGCGTCGATTTGGATCGCTGCCGTGGTGGAATTCGATGCACTCCAAGGTTGGTGTCAAGAGTTCGGAGGCATAGCCCTTTTCTACGAGAAACTCTTCAGCGACTTGCCGGGAACGCAACGCGTGATCCACCGCCGGTTGCATCCACTTGGGGTAGGCTCCCCAATCGTGCAGGTGGGCGGCAACCCAAACCAATTCGGGATTATATTGCTGGTCTTTTCCAATGATCGCAATTAATTTTAGAAGGCGACGGGTATGATTAATGCCCCATAGTCCTCCGTATTCTTCCGTTAAACGAATAATTTCGTCTTTATCAATTGTTTTCATGAAGATGCTCCTTTCCAATGCCTTGTGATTGTGACATTTGCCCCAACCATCTTCCAAAAATTGTTTTTCAGGGGAAGTATATAACTGTTGAACAACCGCCACAATCCATGAAATTAAACAGGCAAGGCTTCAGGCTTGAGCTATCTCGATGGGGAAAGGGGAATAATTACAAAATTTTAAGGGAGGCGTAGCTTTCAGAGCCATATTAGGTTTTTTTACCAAAAATGTAGCCTGTTTTGAAGCCTAATCTTTGGTATGCTATAAGGGCGGTAATCCATTTATTGCGACATTACCCGTTTCTTTATTGTTGAACCAGCTCGATTCGACCAGGAGAGTAGCTTCTCCGACTGCACATTTAAAGAATTAAACGATTGGAATCCTGTGACTTTGTTCCCTTAGGTCACAAGGTCACAGGATACCTGGGTGACGTTCCAGAAATGAAAGTGAAAAATCTTGTTGGGGTGGAATCGAACATCTAGAAGGGACAAAGCAGCTACCGTATGGACTACAACATTCTGACACAGATGCTGATCGATTCAGCGCAACGGAACTACTGGATCAAACCGGTGAATTTGCAAGAACAAGGAACCGACCCAACCCCACGATTCACAGAATCGAGGGTGAGGATCGATTTTGAGAATTCGCCGGTCGAGATGCAAGTTGGGGATATCGTAATTGTTTACCAGGCCAAGATCTCCAGAATCATGTATGTTGCCCAATGCGAAACGAGCGTAATGCGGGCGACCTTCCAAGAGATGATCGAAGAACCCTGGAGGGACCGCTGGCCGTATTACGTCAACGGGATCAACCTCACGCCTACGTATGGAGGGCAGTGGACCAATCTTGATCTTAAAATGTTCAACATGGTGAAGGCGTTCAACCAGAACTACCCGGACCAAAGGATAAGGGTAAGCACATCCAAATTGAACGCCGAAAAAGCCAAGATATCCGAAGAGTTTGCGCATTACGTGATGAGGAAGATCAGGTTGTTGTAATGTAGAATTTGATTTGTTGTGCAGATATTGGAAGTTATACCGCGGCGGTATTGAATGCAAGATCGAAGTGCTGCATGACTGCCAAATACCAGGAAAACAAAACCAGCCAAGGCAGTTCAGGGATGTTCATAGCTCTTGGGTCGATCTTTAACTTTGAAGATAGGATGGGGAATCGCGTGACATCCGAGAGGGTCAGGATGGATTCTTTATCCCGAGCGAGGTTATATTCTGACATTAGAAAATTCGCATTGAGCGTAAATTTTTTCTCTTTATTCACGAGGATGGATCCATTTCGATTGAACGCATTTTTCTTGAAGAGGGCTATTTCCATCCCATCATTCATCCCCATGATGGAAATATTTGCTTGAAGAGCTCCAACCCGTTTGAAGTTCCAGCCACCATCCACGCATTTCCCCGTCGCATTTGACAGGAATTTCCCCTCCGCGAGAACCGACCCGACCACGAGCTCTTTTTCGTGCAATTCCCAACCCATGGTGTTGCGCATGGGAACCCAGGATAATTCGTTTCCGATGTGTTCAACGATCCTTCCCATCATGCCCTCCAGGTGAACGTCTTTTCCCACATTAATAGTCAGGCTTACCTTTCCATTGTACGACTTTGCGGCATGACCCAACCTGCGAATTTATTGATATCTATCACCTCCACAACTCCCTTGCATAAGCGTAAGGTCACGCGGCACCATAAAACTCTGTTTTCGAATA
>JBGQAS010000172.1:0-5099 GCA_041494435.1 Anaerolineaceae bacterium
GGCTCGAGCCAGAGTATAGCTGAATTTTTTGGAAGGGTCAAGGTAAGCAAAAATCATGCGACTCGGAATCATCGGTTTACCCCAATCTGGTAAAACAACTCTCTACAACGCCCTCACCCGTGGGACCACACCCACGGGGATCACCGGCAAAATGGAAATCCATACTGCCGTGGTGGATGTTCCCGATCCGCGGGTCAACCGCCTTTCGGAAATGTTTCATCCTAAAAAGACCATCTTCGCCAAGGTGACCTATGTGGATATCGGCGGGTTGGATGGCTCGAAGAGCCAGGGTGGCATCTCGGGTGCACTGCTCAACCAGTTGGCGCAGATGGATGGCTTCATTCATGTGGTGCGCTGCTTTATCGATGAAAACGTACCCCATATCAACGAGACCATCGATCCCGCCCGCGATCTGGCAGCCATGGACGCTGAATTCATTTTGAATGACCTGATCGCCGTCGAGCGCAAGCTCGAACGCCTGGAGGAAGAAACCAAAAAAGGTGTTGGTCGCGAAAAGACTTTGGTCGAGCGCGAAAAGGTTTTGTTTGAGAAATTTAAAAACACTCTAAGTGCAGAAATTCCTTTACGCGATATCGAGATCGATGTCGAGGAAATCAAATTATTGGCAGGGTTTGGATTCCTCTCCTGCAAGCCGATCCTCGTGGTGTTCAATATTGCTGAAGGTCACGCTGCACCTGTCATTGAATACAAGCATAAGCACAGCGTCTTCGTACCCCTGCAAGCCAAGCTCGAAATGGATATTGCTCAGCTCCCCGCTGATGAAGCCCTGGTTTTCCTCAAAGAATATGGGATTGAAGAACCCAGCCTCAACCGCATGATCCGTCTTTCCTATGACCTGCTCGGACTGGAATCCTTCTTCACCGTGGGCGAGGACGAGTGCCGCGCCTGGACTGTCCGCCGCGGTGCCACAGCTCCCGAGGCAGCCGGGGAGGTGCACACCGATCTGCAGAAGGGATTCATCCGCGCCGAGGTAGTGGCTTATGACGATCTGATCGCCTTGGGTGGGATGAATGAAGCCAAAGCCAAAGGCAAACTGCGTGTGGAAGGAAAAGAATACATTGTCAGAGATGGGGATATTTTGAATATCCGGTTCAACGTTTAACCAAAAAAAATCAACTGCTCATTATGTGAAAAATAGAACCTCGAATTTCGAGGTTCTATTTTGTTTCGTGAAATTCGTGTAATTCCTGGGTAATCACAATTTTTTGAGATTGGCTTCCAATTTTCCCAAGTCCACCTTGGCAGTCATATCCAGGGTGAGGGGGGTCAAGGAAACCTTGTGCTGAACGATCAGAGTTTGGATATCTGTGTCCGCGGCTTTGGCATCGGGTTGAATATCAAAGCGCGAGCCGATCACAGGGTTCTTGGTGGTTTCGACCGGTTCTTCGAGCACGGGGATGAAATAGCGTTTGTGTGCCAGCGAAGTGATGTGCCATTCGGTTTCGGGGGTAGCATCGTAAGGCACATCCAGTTTCAATAGGTCAACTTCGGGCGGGAATTTCTTTTCGAGCAGCATCTGGGCGAAAAACTTGGTGAAGTGAGCTGCTGTGCTGAAATCGATTTCCGTGGAATAACCCAAGTATTCCGTGTCAACATTCTTCAGCTGGAGTGACGCTGCTAGCGAGGGGATGCCGAAAGCAGCACCTTCCATGGCTGCTCCCACTGTGCCGGAAATGGTGATATCCGTGCCGGGGTTCTCGCCGTAGTTGATTCCTGAGACAACCAGGTCGGGTTTGGAGGGCAATATGCTCAAGACAGCCATCACCACCGAAATGGCGGGGCTGCCATTGATGGCATACACGTCCCATTCCTGGTCGCCGATACGCTGCCGTTTTTGTTCGATCTTTCCGTCAGCCGTCGTGGGCATGGATCGTCCCATCCCGGAGGATTGTTCGCGTGGGGCGACAACCGTCACCCAGCCCAGGCTGGATAAAGCTTCGGCGGCTTTCCACAGACCGGGCGATTCCACCCCGTCGTCATTGGTGAGCAAGATTTGAATTTTCCCGTCTTTCATTGAGGGGATATTATAACCTGTGAGGGATTACAAATTTTTCAGGATCTCTTCACGTTTCTTATCATATTCGTCGCGTGAGATAAGATCCTTTTCCCTCAGGTTGTTCAGCTCCTTCAATCTCATTTCGGTTGTGCCCACAGCGGGAGCAGCCTGGGTTTCATCGAACCCCTGGATGGATTGCACTTCTATCCGTTTCGGGTTGGCAGGATCGTAGAGCACCTGTACCTTCATCCCGGGTTGGATCGCCCCGGTATTAATCCTGGAGACCAACTTTTTAGCTTCGGCTTGAAATGCTGGAGCTAATGTCGGTCGCACATCCAGCAGCATCCCCACCTGCGGGTTGTCGTTGATCGATACACCCGTATCCCACACACTCAGAACCGTTGCTTCTGCTGTAACCCCATTTTTGATCGTTACGGGAAACAGGGTACGCAAGAAGGGCAAGAGGCTTATGCCGACGATGATCAATATCCCAGGGACGATAAAAACCACCCATTGACCCCCTTCGCTGTTGGTTCCAGTTGTGTTACTGGTTACAGCCCAGATTCCATTCCCGCGAAGGAATAAAAAGATCACTACACCTATCACAGCGACATCAAAGATGAGACTGATTAGCAATGCTTTTCGAGTGAATTTCATCGGGATCTCTTTTGACGTTTCATAAAAAGCATACAGGAAAGCTGGGAAAGATGCAAGAGTTTACTCAGGAAAACCAGAATTGAGTATTATGCAGCTTGACTTTGCACTTCCAATTTGCTACACTGGTTGTTGGTAATACCAACAACCAATGGAACAATCCCTCCCAAAACTCAAGAAACAGACCCTGGTGGATGATTTCATTATTCGCTTCGAGGAAATGATCCTCTCAGGTAAACTTTCCATCGGAGAAAAACTGCCTTCTGAACGCGACCTGGCTGCCAAGCTCGGGGTCAGCCGACCCGTGGTGCATGAAGGGCTGATCGACCTGGCATCCAAGGGACTCGTCACCCGCACGCCCACCGGTGGGGCGGTAATCAACGATTACCGCAAGGATGGATCGCTTTCCATGCTAACCTCGTTGTTGAATTTTCAAGGTGGATTGCCGGAATCGCGCCTAGCCGAAAGCACCCTTGAATTCCGCGCGCTGATCGAGGTGGAGAATGCCCGCTTGGCCGCACTGAACCACACCGAAGACCAACTGGCTGGCATGCTTGCGATCCTCGAGGAAGAAAAGCAGATCCACGTGGACGAGGTGGAAGCTATTGCCCAATTGGACTTCCGTCTGCACCATCTCATCGCCATGGCAACAAACAACATTTTTTATCCCCTCTTGCTCAATTCGTTCAAGCGCCTATATATCGGAGGGGTGCAGATCTTTTATTCGGATCCCCAAGTGGTTCCGGAAGTCTTCGAATTTCACCAGGAACTGGTCGAAGCCATCGAATCCTGTAATCCTACCAGGGCAGCCGATGTGATGCAGCGCATGCTGCAGCACGGGTCGGCCAGTTACCGGGATATTGTTGCACGTCTCAAGTTCTAGCCTGTGTTTTTCAAAATCTTGGAGGAAGAATGGTAGCAACCCAAACAACCGCACCCGTCACCAAGTTCAAGATCAAGGAACCCAAGAATCTCTCGCCCCGCATCCGGTGGTTGAGGGATTATTTTTTCCTTGGCAACAAGCGTCCCTGGAACAACGCCTGGACCACCTGGACAACCGGCACCCCCTGGGACTTGCAGTACAACGAAGCCTTGTACTACATTGTCCCCGAAGCCTTCATGCTCCTCTCCACCATGAAGGGTTCCTTCCGTCTTTCAGCAAGACCGGTAAAACTGCACCCCGATTTCTGGAAATGGAGCCTGGCGGAAAGGCGTGCCTGGTTCAACAGGGAAGTGATGGTGAACTACGTTCCCCAGGAACTGCTCCCCGGAGAACTGCTGGTGGGAGCGCGCTTCAACATCCTCACCTCGCTTTGCCTGGATGAAAAGGAAGCCAAAGAATACAATCGCCGGGTTACCGGTAAGAACGGCGCGCGTGAACAAGCCACCTGGTTCCACGATCACGGTTATGGCAACTCTGGCGCCACCAGTGGTCACCTCATCCCGGGGCATGAATATGCCCTCAAGCGTGGCTGGAAAGGGATCTATGCAGACCTTCAATCCCGCTACGATAAGTTAAGCGAAAAAGAGAAAAAAGGACCCATTGGCGGCCAGTACCGCGCCATGATGACCGCAGCGGAAATGCCCAAGGAACTGGCAGCCAAGTATGCCGCGCTCGTCCGCGAAAAGATCAACACCGAAAAAGACCCCGTGCGCAAATCCGAGTTGGAACAGATGGCCAAGAACCTCGAGCGTGTCCCCTGGGAGCCCGCTGAGAATTTCTGGGAAGCCATGCAAGCGTTGTGGTTCAACCACATGCTGATCATGTCCGATGAGAACTATCCCGGTGCTGGTACCTCGCTGGGGCGAATCGACCAGTACCTGTTCCCCTATTGGGAAAAATCCATCAAGGCTGGCATGCCCCGGGAATTCGGCAAAGAGATCATGAAGTGTTTCTGGGTGCACTGCAACTTTGCCTATGACGCCATGATCAAGAACGGTCCCAACGGGATCACAGCCGCGTTCGGTCAGTTGATCAACATTGGCGGCATGGACAAGGACGGCCGGGAAGCCAGCAACGATCTGACCTTTGCCATTCTCGAGGTCATCGATGAAATGTCGCCCATCCTGGAACCTAAGCCCAACGTGCGCCTCTTCCGCAACAGTTCCGAGGAGTTGCTGGATAAAGTGGTGGATATGATCGCCTCCAGCCAGGGTGCCCCCTTCCTGCTCAATTTTGATGAGCGCTCGATGGCGGGCATGATCCTTGAAGCTAAAAAAGGCGGCTACACCGACTTGATCAATGAGAAGAATGTCTGGGATTACGCCGGGGTGGGCTGCCTGGAGAACACCATGGTCGGTAACGACCGCTCTGGTACAGTCGATAACAATGTCAATTTATTGAAAGCCGTGGAACTGGCTCTCACCGGGGGTACGGATTTATTGCCTGTTGTGAACGCTCTCTCAGGGAAATCCTCCAAGATCACCC
>JBGQAS010000334.1:0-2952 GCA_041494435.1 Anaerolineaceae bacterium
GAACATGCCCCTGCCAGATGATTTCCAATTCAGCCAAAACAACCTCCAGGATTATGCAGATTGCGCCAGAAGGTTCCAACTGCGACATATCCTGCATCAGGAATGGCCTGCAGTGCAGACCGAACCGGTAATTCAAACTGAGCAACTGATCGAGTTGGGCCAAAATTTTCATCGGCTTGTGCTGCAAAATCATTCGGGCATCCCTGAAGAGTCCATAACAGAATCAGCCAAAGACCCGGAGCTCGAGACTCTCTGGCAGAACTATGTGAAAAGTGGTCCTGCCAGGCATGAACAACAAACAAAGGCTGAATTCTCTCTTTCCATTCCGTTTGCAGATTATCGATTAGTCGCCAGGTATGATCTTTTGGTTTTTCAACCGGAATCCAAGATTGTCATTTATGACTGGAAAACAAGTAAAAAGCAACCGAAGCGCGAATTCATGCTGCAAAGAATGCAATCCAAGATTTACCCCCTAGTCCTTACGTTGGCTGGATACCCTCCAAATGAATCCATTTCTCCCGAGAAAATTGAGATGGTTTACTGGTACCCCTATCATCCATTAACGCCGATTTCCTTCTCTTATAACCTTCGGCAGCAGGAAAAGGATCAATCTGAATTGAAAGGCATGATCAAAGAAATCCTGGCAATCCGGGAGCCCATTTTCCCTCTTACGATGGACCTTTCCAAGTGTAGCTTCTGTATCTATCGATCTCTCTGCGATAGGGGAGATAAAGCTGGCAATGTAGATGAACTTGAGAGTACGGATGGCTTACCCCCAGACCAGGATTGGGAACTGGATTTTGAAAAAATCGAGGAAATTGCTTTTTGAAAATCCCAACTTCCAAATGGATGCTGCCTGAACCAATCATCGTCAGTGAGGAGTTATTTATTTCTGCTGGGGGGTCCTCCTTTTTGGCGGAGATGCTTTTTCGTCGCGGAATCATGGACCCAAATACTGCCAGGTCATTTCTTGATCCTGAGATGTATACACCTGCTCCACCCCAGGACCTCCCAGATCTTGAAAAATCAGTTCACATCATCCAAGCCGCTATTCATAATCGACAGAGAATTGGTGTTTGGGGTGATTTTGATGTAGACGGGCAAACTGCAACAACCATACTAATTTCCGCATTGCGAGATCTGGGTGCCGATGTCGTATTTCATATCCCTGTAAGGGGTAAGGAATCCCACGGGATTTCCATCCCTTATCTCAAAGATTTCCTCTCCCAGGGTGTGAAGCTACTCATCACTTGCGATACAGGGATCAGCGCAAACGAAGCAGCCGAATTTGCTCATTTGGCAAACACTCAAATGATCATCACCGACCATCATTTACTACCTGAAACCTTGCCAAAAGCAGATGCGATTGTAAATCCAAAACGCTTGCAAGAAAATCATCCCCTTTCAATGCTTTCAGGTGTCGGGGTTGCTTACGAACTGGCAATGGCCCTGCTTAGTAAGAGTCCCACCCCTGAAGGAGTTTCAAAACTCAGGGATCTAGTCGCAATGGGTTTGATTGCCGATCAGGCGACATTGAAATCCGATACGCGTTACCTTGTCCAGGAAGGGATACGGGAGTTACGGCGTTCTGAAAGATTGGCGCTCAAGGAAATGCTCAGTTTATTGGAAATCAACCAGGCGAATATTTCCGAAGAGCATATTGGTTTTTACCTTGCACCGCGTTTAAATGCCTTGGGAAGATTGGGTGATGCAAACTCTGCAGTGGATTTTCTCCTTTCGAACGATCTAAAATTCACACACGAATTTGCCCGTCAACTTGAAACCCTGAATCTAGAACGCAAAATGTTGAGTGACCAGGTTTTCCAGGCTGCTAATGCACAGGTTGCTTCTTCCCGGGAAATTCAGGATGCCCCGGTGATCGTGCTCAACCATCCCGCCTGGCCAAATGGGGTTATCGGAATTGTTGCCAGCCAATTGGTAGAAATCTATAACAAGCCTGTCATACTCTTGTCAACTTCTGAAGCTGGAGTTGCGCACGGTTCCGCAAGGTCTGTCGAAGGAATCGATATTACTCAAGCAATTGCCTCTCAGAAGGAATATCTCATTTCTTACGGCGGACACTCCATGGCTGCGGGAATGACCATTAAAACGGATGAATTGCCCTTTTTTCAAAAAGGGATCGCTCGATATGTCGCTGAAAAACAAAAGGGCAAAGTCATCGAAAAGATTCTTCCAATCGACTCATTTCTGCAATTATCAGAAATCAATCTTGATTTAATTAACACTATTGAAATACTTGCTCCCTTTGGAGCAGGCAATCCCAATCCGGTCATGGTCGCAAGAGCGTTGGTAGTGAAAAGCAGCCAGCTTATTGGGAAATCGAGAGAGCATCGATCGATAGAAGTCGAAGACCAGTCCGGAAGAACCCAAAAAGTATTGTGGTGGAAAAGTGGGGAAACTTCATTGCCGGAAGGCCTCTTTGACCTTGCCTTCACCTTACGTTCGAGCAACTACCAGGGGCAAATCTCCCCCCAGGTAGAATGGATTGAGGCTCATCCAGCCGAGGTCGGACAGATCTCAGTAGAATCAAAGCTAAAGTATGAAGTCATAGATTACCGCAACGCCTCGGATCCAATACCATTACTTCAAGAATTATTATCTCAAGGTACCAACGATCTCTATTGGGCGGGACGGAAAAACCTTCAAATTGATCTCCCACAACCTGAATCAGGTCACAACAAAAAAGGATTGATCCTTGCCACCATCCCCCCAAATCGAAGTGAACTACTGGGCATCATTAGTCAAAATGAGCCTTCAACGGTTATTCTCTTCGGAATTAATCCCTTTCCACCTGACCAAATGCAACCTTTTCTCGAATACCTGGTTGGACTAATCAAATTCGCAATCCGTAGCAATAACGGGATCATAAAACTACCCCTATTTGAACTGCTGACAGCTCAATCAGAAACTACTCTGCTTTCTGGATTGAAC
>JBGQAS010000032.1:0-10707 GCA_041494435.1 Anaerolineaceae bacterium
AACGCTTTCTGACGATGCTGGCTAGCGGTGATCCACCTCAATTAGCCTGTCCAGTTGGCAACGAAGGGATCTCAGCGAATTTTGATACCTGGGCAGATATTACCCCTTTCCTCGAGAGAGACAACTATGATCTGAGCGATTTTCCCAGCGGGCTTGTTGATCTGCAAAGGTACTCGGGCAAGTTGTTTGGTCTTCCACTCGGCGTTTTCCCTTCCATGATCTTCTACAACAAAGATATATTTGACGCAGCCGGAATCGCTTATCCAACGACCGATTTCAACGATAAAACCTGGACAATGGACAAGCTGCGCGAAATTGCCATGCAGCTGACCCTGGACAAGAATGGCAAAAATGCCACCGATCCCACCTTCGATCCTGGACAAGATGGGGAGAATGTTGTGCAGTGGGGGTATGACGATTCTTATGATGGCAGTGACCTGGCTGGTACACTGACCATGTGGGATGCTGCGAATAAAGGCCGTCCGACGACTGCGGACTATAAGACGGCAGTCGTTAATTCACCAGAATGGACGTATGGTTTTACCTGGCTCACTAATGGGGTTTGGAAAGACCATTTTATGGCTCCACTGGCCGTCACCCAGGCTCGGGATAATGCAGGCACGCTGCCTTTCACTGATGGCAAAACTGCTATGTTTTATGGGCATACCTGGTGGTCTGCCGAGGCTTTACCAGACCTGAACATACCTTATGGTGTTGCACCGCTTCCTTATAATAATAAGGGTACTCGCATAGAACGTATCGATGCTGATACCTGTGCGATGCCTGATGCTGCAGCAAATAAGGATGAAGCTTGGGAAGTAGTAAAGTGGCTACTTGAGCCTGCCCAACTCATAAAATATGTACAGATTATGGGTTACGTTCCAGCTCGCATGTCGCTCCAGGAACAATATAAAACCGATGTCCTCGCTGTTAACTACCCTGACCTCGATCCAAACGTCCTCTTCGGGGCAATGAATTACCCGGATGTCCCGAACCATGAATCCTGGGTACCAGAATACTCCCAAATTCGCAGCATCCTCTCCTCCACCTACGAGGGTCTGTATGCAGGTACGAATAAAGACGATCCAAAAGCACTTCTCGATTCAACCAATGGCGAAGTTCAAGCAGTCCTGGATGAATATTGGACAACTCATTAATGAAGTCTGCGGTGATCGACGAATAGAATGGGCGGCGCTACCGAGATGTGGCGCCGCCTCCATGAGAAAGGAATTTATGCATGCAATCTCATCAAAACCGTCATTCTAGCATTTCTCGTCGGGAGGCACTCTCCGCTTACATTTATATAGGTCCATGGATTGTAGGTTTCATCTTAATAACACTGGGACCGATGCTAGTTTCACTGTATTTCTCTTTCACCGATTACAACATCGTGTCCCCAGCCACTTGGGTGGGCCTCGATAATTACCGCCATCTGTTCAGCGACGCTTTGTTCTGGAAATCGCTGGGAATTACCTTGAAATTCGGAGCCCTTTCACTGCCCCTTCAGATCATTTTTGGCTTTGCTCTGGCGCTTTTGTTGAATCAGAAAGTTCCAGGGGTTAATCTTTTTCGAGCTATATTCTACATTCCCGCAACCATTTCTGGCGTAGCTATCGCCCTGGTCTGGGGGCTGATTCTAAACCCTGAAAGAGGCTTGCTTAATCCGATACTTTCATGGTTCGGTATTAATGGACCTGCTTGGTTGCAGAATCCTAATACTGCTTTATACGGATTAGTCATCATCAGCCTTTGGGGAGTGGGTGGCGGTGTGGTGATTTACCTGGCTGGTTTACAAGGGGTACCGACCGAGCTGTATGAAGCAGCCAAGGTTGATGGCGCGAATATTTGGCAGCAGTTTGTAAACGTTACATTACCGATGGTCACCCCGGTGATCTTTTATAACTTGGTATTGGGTCTGATTAACACCTTCCAGTATTTCACCGAAGTTTTTATTTTGACTCGAGGTGGACCGGCGCATTCTACTTTGGTTTACAACCTATATCTTTATCAGAATGCATTCTATTACAACCATATGGGCTACGCCTCTTCCTTAGCATGGGTCTTGTTCGTGATCACTTTAGTATTGACAGTGCTGATTTTTCGCTCCTCCGATACCTGGGTATACTACGAAGGTCAGTTGAAAGGAAAGTAAAAAATGGGAACTACCAAACCCGTTGTGAATTCATTGGATAATACAAGACAGCGCTTTGGTATAAAGTATCGAACCAAACTAGTAAAAGTAGTTTCTCTGGTCCTACTTCTCGCAGCCTCTTTGTGGGTGATCATCCCCTTAATTTTCCTATTTTCTACTTCCCTGAAGAGTAAGAATCAACTTAATCAAACGCCCCCTCCTTTACTCCCATGGGCTGTTTCAACGGTCGAGATTGATGGCAGAGAACGACCTTTGTATCAAGTTAGCGTTAATGGACAGACAATTCAGATGGGTTTAATTAAAAATCTTCCAGGTGGAAAAGCCCTCTTTGCAGACCCGGCTACTCCCTCTCAAACCATCGAGTTGGTAATCGCAGATCAAAAGCCCTTGAGGCATTTAGAGTTTCACTGGGAAAATTACCCCCAAGCCATCGGAGATATGAACTTCGTCCGGTCTCTTATCAACACCCTGGTTGTTGTCTTTGCGAGTATGGCATGCATGCTGTTTTCCTGCACGTTAGTCGCATATGGCTTTTCGCGCTTCCGTGCTCCGTGGTTGAACGTTCTATTCCTGCTCTTGCTGTCTACCATTATGCTTCCCCAACAGGTTACCTTGATTCCCATGTATGTCCTGTTCAAACAAATTGGATGGATTAATACCTTCCTGCCACTCATAATTCCGCAAATATTTGCCAACGCCTATGATGTGTTCTTCCTCCGTCAATTTTTCATGACCATTCCCCTTGAAATGGACGAGGCGGCTCGTATCGATGGTGCCTCAACATTTCAGATTCTTTGGCATATTGTTCTGCCACAAGCCCGCCCGGCGCTAGTTGCAATTGGAGTGTTCCATTTCCTGTATGCTTGGAATGATTTCTATCAACCCCTCATTTTTCTGCAAAGCCCTGAAAAATGGACGTTGGCGGTGGGCATTCAAACTTTAAGCGGTATATACACCAAGAACACTCACTTGATCATGGCTGTATCCATGTTAATGGTCTTGCCTCCAGTCATCCTGTATTTCTTGAGTCAACGAGTTTTCAAGCAAGGTGTGGTTTTTACCGGAATAAAGTAGGCTAAACGCGTGGATGGACTTGTGCCAAACGAAGGATGAAATGACAGTCTGTGAGGACGGAAGTTCAACCACCCTTGCTATCTTGGGCAATCACCCGGGTATTGAGTTCGCCGTGCTTGAACTCGCTCGTTATCTGGAACGGATGAACATGAAAGGTCAGAAGTTCCATATCGTTCATAGGAAAAAACAAAATGGATCTGACGGGCAGATGATCGGCTTGGGCCTGGGGAATGACTTTCAGAATATTAGATTGCCAATGGTTGATAATCCAGTTTTGGATGATGCGATCTATATAAACATCGAAAGGGGGCGAGGGATCATTGCTGGGGACAATCCCCGTGCGGTTTTGTTAGCTGTCTACCGATTTTTGACTGAAGCTGGTTGTCGCTGGCTGCGTCCGGGGGAGGACGGTGAGTATATACCCAGGATAGATATCACAAATTTAAACATAAAGGTAATTGAAAAAGCCGCCTACCGCCATCGCGCCATCTGCATTGAAGGTGCCGTTAGCTATGAAAACCTGACCGAGATGATTGAATGGGCACCAAAGGTCGGCTTTAACGGGTATTTTATCCAGTTCCGCGAAGCTTTCACCTTTTTCGAACGATGGCATTCTCATCGAAATAACCCAACCCAAAAGAAGGATTCGTTCTCGCTTGAGCAGGCCCGGGAATACGTACGCTTGGCTGTCAAAGAGATCAAAGAACGTGGCTTGATTTATCATGCCGTAGGTCACGGCTGGACGTGTGAAGCGCTGGAAATCCCGGCGTTAGGGTGGGATCCGGGTGGTCAACCCTTAGAACCAGAACTTGCTCAATATCTGGCAGAAGTCAATTTAAAACGGGAATTCTGGAAAGGGGTTCCACTAGATACAAATCTTTGCTACTCCAACATTGAGGTTAGAAACATAATTGTCGAGAACATTATTAGCTATTTGCGTGAGCATCTGGAGGTTGACCTGCTCCATTTCTGGCTAGCCGACGAGGGCAATAACCATTGCGAATGTGAGGCATGCCGGGCACTCCTACCCTCAGATTACTACGTGCGCATGCTCAATGAGCTGGACGAGCGTCTCGTACAAGAACACCTTGATACAAAAATTGTCTTCCTTGTCTATTTCGATCTGCTCTGGCCGCCGGTGGTGGAGAGGATCAAGAACCCAGGTCGTTTTATTTTGATGTTCGCTCCCATCACCCGCTCTTATTCGGAACCTTTTACAGTTTCTGGTCCCATCCCAAGGTTGCCCGTTTACCAAAGAAACGCACTTAAGTTCCCCACTTCGGTCGGAGAGAATATCGCTCACCTGCGTCAGTGGCAGGCAATCTTCAGCGGTGACAGTTTTCTATTTGATTATCACTTGTGGCGAGAACACTACACAGATCCCGGCTCCTACAAAATTGCAAAACGCATCCATCACGATGTCAAAAACCTGAGAACGCTTGGTTTGAATGGATTTGTGAGTTGCCAGGTTCAACGCGCTTTTTTCCCAACAGGACTGCCCATGTACGTTTTGGGAAAGACTCTTTGGAATGATCGTCTTGAATTTGAACCCCTTGTAAAAGACTATTTTGAACATGCATTTGGAAAGGACGGCAAACGGGTCGGGAAATATCTGGCAACTCTGTCAGATCTATTTGACCCATCTTACATCCGGGGTGAAATCCCCAGCATTGATTCACTTGCTAGAACTGAGTTCGGTCGTATTCAGGGTGTGATTGAGGATTTTCTCCCAATTATTGAGAAAAACATTTTGAGTCAGAAGATACCTTGCCAAACAGAATCCTGGGAATTGCTACATGAGCATGCCTGGTTTGCTTCCTGCCTGGCACAGGTTCTGGAAAAGCTGGCCAGAAATGACCAAAAGGCAGCCTTCACACAATGGAGTGATTTGAAAAAACGGCTTGGAATAGCCGAGAACCGCATTCAAAAGGTATTCGATCTTTATGAATTTGTCGTTGCCATGCAGGCATTTTTGTTTTCGATGGATGAGGAACAATCATGGGCTCAGATTTGAAAACGAGAACAGTGAGAGCTGCAACTCGGGAGGAATTGCCGGCGGTCCTTCAATTAATCAATTCGACATTTTCCGTGAGGGCAAAGATTCCCTTCAAAATGGAAAAAAAGTTCCCTCTCTTCCTTTGCGAGGATAACCTGGAGAACATCCGGGTGATCTTTCATAACGGGCGTCCGGTTTCTGTTGCAGGTTATTATCCTTCCAAGCTGTCGATTGAAGGGTGCGAGGTTCGCATTGCTTCCGTTGGATCCGTGTGCACCGCTGTTGAATACCGCGGTCAGGGACTGGCCTCCAAAATCATGGATGACCTGGAAGCGGAGGTAAAAAAAAGGAGCATCGGCTTACTATTAATTTCCGGAACACGCAGCCTATACCTGCGGAGGAATTGCGCGTTCGTAGGTGGTTTTATGAAATGTGATATAAGCAAAATGAGCATTCCGCTCCCACCCCTGCCCAGCAATGCAGAGGTCATAGACTACGACCCGCAGTTCTTCAATCAAGTTGTACACCTTTACAACCGTGAGCCTGTCCGATTTGTACGCACTTGCATTGAGTTCAGGGCTCTTCTTCAAGCATCCCTGATCGCGGATTACGATTGTGCCTATCGGATGTACGTAATCAAGAGAGCGGCCAGAATTGAGTCTTATTTCTTACTGAGAATTTTCCATAAACATGAAGCATGGGGGGAGGTGGTGGAATATGCGGGTGAGCGGAGCCTCGTTGCTGCGGCTTTGAATAGGTTGCTAACTTTGGGCGGACTGAACAGGATTCGCATCCTTGTCCCTGTCGGCGACCCCCTTGTCTTGCATCTCCGGGATTCACAGGCCAGACTTCAAAATTATAATCAGCTGGGTACCGTGAAGATCATCGATTATTCCCACTTGCTAAAAGACCTGGTACCTTATTTTTCCCAATACACGCAACCTGAATCACTTCACTCGATACTTTTGAATAAAAAGAATGGACTTTTCTCTTTTGCAGACCATGATGGACTTCTAAAAATGGAAAGTGCAGAAGTCATGGTTCAGCTCATTTTTGGTTTTCCGGGGAATAAGCAACTACCTAAATACTTAAGAGACCAAGTTAGACAACATCCAGGGTCCAAGGAATTTATCCATAATGTATTTCCGGTACCTTTACCCTGGACTGGTAACATGAATTATGTTTAGTGGAATTGAGTATTTCAGAAGGAGTAAATCAAATGCAACTAATGGGTGATGCGATAGCTGTTTTTGGATCTCGCCTTGGGATCGCTTGGGATCCAGTAAAAAGGATTTCCTATTTAATCCGACACACTGACCATCCCGGCTTACCGATTTATATCCATGCAGGTATTCAGGTCGGGAAAAGGCGGTTGGTGTTGCCTCTTACACCAGAGGGTGAGACTTTTGCCTTCTGTGATCAAACCATGACACCTACGACGATGTCCCTTGGGGCAATCGATCCGGTGTCAGGCATTCATGTCAAGCTCACAATACGGGTACCCTTCCGCCCAAGGGATATCGAATTTAGCACGACACCAGCAGTATTCTTTGAACTCAAGGTCGATAAGATCCTATCCACCTTTCGGTGGGAGGCTGATCCTGACCCGGTGACAACGGGTAAGGTTTTCCTTGGGTTTTCTGCCCCTGGATTTGAGATTGGTCCCTCAGGGAGAGACTTATCTGTTAGTTATGAAACCCATTACATTGTGCCGAGGGAACTGAACCCCACTGAGGTTACTAAACCTTCCCAGGGAAAAGTTATTCTGGAAGGCGGCAGGCGTCAAGGCACAATATTGGATCGGTTCAATATTTCCTGTCATGATCTGTTGGTCGCAATTTCTGGAAAATGGAGTGGAAACTTTCTTGAGGAAACGTTCACCCTTAAACCCGGAAACCAGGGGCCGCGTCTGGCTTTGGCTTGGTGTACATACGATCCTGCAATTTTTAATGTCCTTGGAGAGACTTGTCCGTTTAAATACACTCAATATTTCCGCGGGTTGGAGTCAGTTGCAAATTGGGCACGAGAAAAAGAGAATGATGTCAGAGTGAACTCATCCAGGGTTGATGACCTTATTTTAAGCAGTAACCTGGGCGGATCAATCAATCACCTGCTTTCCCAGACACTGCATACTTGGTTGACTGATTCATGGCTGGTCACCCGACCCAATGGCCAGGACTGGTACACGGATTGGGAGGGCACGTGCTACTTCCTCTCTACGACGGATGTTGAATATACAATGAGCCCTTTTTACCTCAGCCTTTGGCCGGAATTGCTGGAAATGGAATTGAATCAATGGAGCTTATTTGGAAGGGATGCTGCGGCATCTCTTGGAGAACGTGGCATTGGCTTGATATATCTTTCCCATGATATCGGTTTACGCTGTGGTTGCATTGGCCAGATGTATGAACATGACATGGAGGTCGAGGAGAGCGCAAATTACCTGCTCATGGCATATGCCCATTGGCGACGCACGGGACGAGACCAGGTTATCGTAGAACATCAGGAATTCATCCGCAAGTTGCTTGATTTTATCGTCGCCTGTGATACAACGGGCAACGGGTTGCCGGACAAGGGTTGTGTGAACACGATTGACGATGCTTCCCCGGCCATCCAATATGGCACCGAGCAGATTTACCTGGGTGTGAAAGCTATGGCAGCCTGCCAGGTTGGGACAGAAATGCTGGAGCACGCAGGTCAACACTCCTTGGAGCGATATATAGAATTCTCTAAAAAGGCTCTTCATACAGTGGAGTCCTTAGGCTGGATGAATGACCATTATATTGTTTGTCTCTCGAAGACGATGGATGGCCTCATTGATCCATGGAGCGGCACTCCTTTGCATGGAGAAATGGAAGGATGGGGTGCTTACCATATTTACACTGAAAATGGATTAGCTCTCCTGGATATGATTGGCTATGACAGTGGACTTTCGCAGAAACGTACACACCAAGACATCGAAGTCTCGACTCAGCGCACCCTGGGGAAATATGGATCCAGACATACAAGTTATGTGAGTGAAAAACTTGCTAATGTCGATATAAGGGCTGTTGCTCCTAGTGAAGTGTATGCAGGCATTAAGACCGGATGGGTGTCGATGAACATGTTGAGGGATATTGCTGCTGCCTACCGAGGAATTGATTTATTGGCATTTGCAGATTTATATTGGGATTGGCAATGTACCACAAACACCCAGGAATACTCTGGTTTTTTTGAAACTTTCTATAGCAATAACCTGCGCTTTTACCCGCGCGGGGTGGCAGTTTTTGGATATCTGGATGCGTCAGTAGGCTTTGCTTATGATGCGGTCAAGAAAACAAAAATGTTTTCCCCCATCCGGGCTTCTATTACCGTGCCGTTGCTTCTGTTTGCGGATTGGACAAATGGAACAGCTCCAATTGTTAAAACGGAGCTAAGAGATGGAAAGATCAAATACAAGGTGAATGGATTGTGATTTGCTTTACCTTCCATAAGAGAGGCTGATTAATAAACAGGAGGCTGAATCGTTATTCAATAAACTCATCAACCATCCGACATAGGACCTGGACGATCAATCCTGTTGTGTTTCCAAGAAGGAATCATACTGTTATTCGCTCCTCTCTTTCAAGCATCTGAATTTACTTGGAATTGGATACTCATTGACTCTTCTGTCAGTTGCGTAAGCATGTCAACCAATGGTGAAGTCAGATTCTTTTCTAGCCAGTTCTATCCGATCTTGTTCGCACTCCCGACGATCAAGCAACGATTATCGATCTTTATAGGAATCGCTGAATTGTTCCAGGTGCAAAAATCCACTTTTCGAATCGCAGGATCCCGGCTTAATGATCTCAAGATTTTTTGCCATAATATCCTTTTTTGAATCCTTAATGATTGCTAATAATTTATTTGCTTGATGGCTAACTTCGGTTTTCAGGGATTAGTTAGGCGACAATAAACCTATCAATATGTCAATTTAACTATCTTAAAGTACATTCCTTTTAGGATGAAAAGATTGATGATATGTTCTCATGTTATTTATTTTCAGAAGAAACAAATTAATAAAAAAAATCTTTTATACATTTTCAAATATGTATTTTCATTTTTCTGATGAAAGTAAAAAAGTTTAGTAAATAATTCACTAAAGCGGACACCTTTCCTTTTTCGGGTGCAATTGGAGTAACAAGGGGTAGAAAAAATAGACAAAATCGATGCTTTCAGCTTCAAATCATATACAAAATGGACTGTTTTTTACTCAGTAGATTTAGTAGACAGTTCCCCGGGCACCTCTTAATCAGTTAGGCTTTCCTTCACTTTGATTTTTTTTACACGAGGACCAAATCTGAAATCATTTGTTATTGTCGCTTCTTTGATATATTCAAGCAAAGAATCATATGAAATTAACCACACTTGACCGATCTTTATTCCCTGTAACTTTTCATTTCGCAACAATTTTCTAAGATATTGACCGCTGTATTTAAATTGCATGTTAGCTTTTCGGACTTCAAGATAAATATTTTCTCGCGAGTCTTCTAAGAACTTAATTCCACTATTTAAATCATCCATCTCGAACCTCGTTTATCCCAGTGGAAGTTCCAAGAGCTTGTGCTTTTGTTCAAAGCGAAGCAAATTCAGGAATTTATCCACTTGAATGAGTTGTGGTTCGAGATGGGTCTTATTTGGTGCCCCAGGAGAGAATCGAACTCTCAACCAACGCGTTAGGAGTGCGCTACTCTGTCCATTGAGCTACTGGGGCATCGCTCAGATTATAGCATTTTTGAGTAATTGAAAATGAATATCTTCAATCACTCTTCAGTTTAAAACGATCGCCAAGCTTGGGGGGGACAAGCTTGGCAATCTCAGAGAGAGAGCCACTTTTCAGTGGCAAGACACCTTGTTATACCAATAAGGAGGTGTCTAGTATTAATATACACCTGATTTATCAAAATATTATTAAAGGATTATATAAACATAGTTAGGTTTTCTCTTTGCCGAACAACCTTAGCCATTCACTGATCTCGTCTTCACTAAGTGAAACTTCCTGATCTCCAGCTCCCTCAGCCCGGGCTAACTTTTCCTCGATTGACACGGAAAATTCTTCAGAAGTTACCACCTTGATTTTCATCCTCAGGGCTGCATTTTGAATTGCGTGATCCGAACTGACAACTGTGATCCCTTGGGCAGAAGTCCCCATTTTCTTTATGCGCTCGATCATGGCAGCATCCGCGGAAGATCCCGTTCGAATGAAATGGACTTTGATCGCTCCTATTTTTATCGAACGGGCTGAATCGATCGGAGCTTTATCAAAATAGACTTCCACCTGGGCTCGAGCCTTCGTCGAAAATCGGTTGAGCAATGCAATCAGCTTTTCCTCGTCGTCCATATCATGCAAAGACAAGTTTTTTATTTTCGGGATCAGGTTGTGCCCGTCGATCAAATAACGCATGGGGATATTTTAAACCTTCTGGGAATGGATTATGAAAAATAATGTGCTATTATTCTGATAAGG
>JBGQAS010000109.1:0-6598 GCA_041494435.1 Anaerolineaceae bacterium
GAGAAACTCTAGAACCGGAAACTGAACAACCTCATCCGACCAAGGGACGGATCACCTTGGATGACGAGGAGGCTCATGCCTGAGCCCAACCGAGCTGAACGAAAGACCCCATCAGCCTGGGATTCCTTTGGAAAACAACTCTTAGGGACAGCCCAAGCCATTTTGGGCTCGCTGGCGGCAGGGATGGTTTTCCTGTTAATCCAAGGTGCCATCCAAATCCCTTATGCCCTCATCTACAGCCTAGCAGTAGTCACCGGTATTGGGTTGGTAGCTGGTTTGTATGTACGCCTGGTCTTGCGGAAATCCATCCGGGCCATTCAGATCCTGGCGGGCTTGACCGCCGCATTTATTGGGATCGTCGCATTCGATTTGGCTTTGACCCAGATCAGCTCACGATCCGTTTTTACTGGCTTCCCAACCTGGTCGCTCTTTGCCCAGTTGTTCCTTACCGGAACTTCCGTGTGGGTCGTGGAAACAGCATGGCAGAAAGACCGGATGAATAAGCTCAAGAAAAGAGCCCAACTTCGACGTACCCGCCGGGAAAAATTAATGAAGCTGAAAGCTACTGCGAAAAGGAAAACCGCGCGCCGGTCCAGGGTTTCCCGTCCCGTGACTTCCCGTCCGGTTCGACATAACCCCGCTCCAGCAACCAGCCTGAGAGCTCAACCTGCCATCA
Organism: Anaerolineaceae bacterium; assembly: GCA_041494435.1. Taxonomy (GTDB): domain Bacteria; phylum Chloroflexota; class Anaerolineae; order Anaerolineales; family Anaerolineaceae; genus JBGQAS01. Next base: position 677 of record JBGQAS010000109.1, read on the forward strand.
CCCTGACTGCTGCTCCCCAAATTCAACCGAGGAGACGAAAAAACCAGAAAGTCACCCTGGCGGTATCTTTCGAAGAACATCGCTGTCCTTATTGCCTTCAGGAAGTAAAAGTGCATGACCCACGAGGTGTCAAAATCTGTAACGTTTGCGGTGCCTGGCACCACAAGGATTGTTGGGACATCACCGGACACTGCCAGGTGCCCCACATTGGAAATGCCCATGCTTGATCGAGCCGTATGGAGGAAATGCAATGCCTGATCTTTCACTCACCATCGTATTGCCCAACGGAGGTTCCCGCAGGGCAGACATCCCGGACGACGTACCTGTCAGGGAACTCCTCGCTGAACTGGCATCTCTGCTAAAACTGCCAACGGTGGGACCCGACGGACGCCCCATGGGATACCGCCTGGATAGCAAATCCCTGGGGAGGGAACTTGGTGAGCAAGAGACCTTGAAGGAAGCTAAAATTCCGAATGAGGACCGATTGATGATCACTGCAGATATCACCGCGGGTGCCAATCCCTTAAATGAAAGCCCGCGTATGCGCAGGTTGCGTTCCGACCAGAAATTAATAGAGGAACTGCAGGCCCGCGCAAGCCTGATCCAAATCGAAGCCAGGTCACTGCGTCCAGGACTACCTGCAGAGACTTATATCGTCACCTTTCGCTGCAAAGGGATCATGGGCATCGATAAGCGGGGAAATCCCATCTTCGGTGAAAAGCACCAGGTGGAGATTTACCTGCATAACCAGTATCCCCAACGCTGGCCGGGGATGAAATGGCTTACACCCATCTGGCACCCCAACATCAACCATTTGAATGGCAGCGTGTGCATCGATGCTGCCTGGTGGGCCGCCAGCCGGTCCCTGGACCGCCTGGTGATCATGCTGGGTGAAATGGTGGAGTATAAAAATTTCCACGACGACCCCACCAAACCGCCTTTCCCCTGGGATATGGATGCCGCCAAATGGTGCCGGGAGTACCGCAGCCGTCATCCGAAAGCTTTCCCGGTGGACACTCGGGAATTGCTGCGCCCTGAACGGGTGAAATTGAAGGGTCCGGAATCCAAGCTTCCCCTCAAGAAACCCTCGCGCGCAGGTTCCAAAATTGTCTCCAAGCCGCGCATCAAGATCAAATAAGGTTTCAACGTTCAATTTTTTATGGAGGTACAAAATGACTGATAGAAGTGTAACGCTCGTTCTCCCTTCCGGCGGCAGCCGGGTGGCAGAAGTACCGGAAGATGTACCCGTGAAGGAATTACTTCCGGAACTAACCACATCTTTATCGCTGCCCACCACAGGACCCGATGGTCGCCCGATCAATTACCGGATCGACAGCAAAGCCCTGGGGCGCGAGCTGCAGGAAGACGAAACTCTCTCTGCTGCCGGAGTGCCAGCCGACGATCGGCTGATGATCACCGCGGACATCACCGCAGGATAATTTGGAAATGGGGTGCTTCATCCCCTAATGGAGCACCCCTCACCTATCTATGCAGTTGACCGATGTGAAGATCCGTATGAACGGCGGGCATTTTGCAGAACCCGTCACTTCCCGAATCCCCTATGGCAATTCCGTGAAATGGAAACAAAGGGGGGAGCGGAAGAACCGGGTGGCACCTGGCGTGGATGTTTTCTTCTCACAGAAAGCTTTTGTTGATGCCAATGCCTCCGCCACCTCAGATTTGGACAACGAGGTTGGAGGCTGGCTGATTGGCAAGCGGCGAAGAGACAAGCTGGTAGGAAGAGAATTTGTTGTGATCGAAACCGTGCTTCCGGCGGTTGATACCCGCTTTGGCAGCGCATACCTTACCTTTACTGCAGACAGTATGATCGCACTAAACCAAACCCTCGAAAAAGATTACCCGGACAAAATCCTGGTGGGCTGGTACCACACCCACCCCGGAATGGGTGTGTTTTTCTCGGAATGGGACCGCTGGCTGCACACCTATTTCTTTCCCGAACCGTGGCACGTGGCCTTGGTGATGGAACCCCATTCCGGTACCGGAGGTTTTTTCATCCTCCGCGAGGATGGCAAGCTGGATCAACGACTTTGCTATGGGTTCTACGAGTTGATCAACCATTCGAACCGCACGGTAGTGAATTGGAAAAACCTGATCCCTGAAACGGAGCTGCTTTATGCTCAAGGAGAGTCTTTATGACAACCCGTTGGATGCGTTTGTATTATTTTGCCCTTTTTGGAGCCATTGGCGGATTGATTGCCTGGCAATTGAGCAATTTATTGGGGCTTTCGTTCACGCCCAGTGTTTACCTCAGTGAAATCATCGTCGGCGGATTGATGGGCCTCGCCATTGGACTGCTGCTTGGCCTGGCGGAAGGACTGCTGACCAGGAACTTCATCCATGCCTTGCGGACTGGTTTATTTGGTGGCTTGCTGGGTTTGGTGGGTGGTGCCATTGGCCTACCCATGGGTGAACTTTTATTCCAGACCTATGGAGCACAAACCTGGGCTCGTCCTGCAGGATGGGCAATATTCGGGTTTCTCACCGGATTTGCTGTAGGACTAAAAGGTGGAATCCAAGCCTGGAAAAGCGCCCTCGGCGGATTCCTGGGAGGTCTTATGGGCGGGTATATCCTAGAATTTGCCATGCAAAAAATCAAGAACTCTCTTCTCGGAAAAGCCATTGGGCTTATCCTGCTGGGAGCTTTAATGGGAGTGTTCATCGCTTTGATCGCCTACGCCCTGTCGCGGGTTTGGCTGGAAGTGAAAACAGGTAAATTGAAGGGTACCGAATTCATCCTGGATAAATTCCTGAAGAAAGGGATCAATAATCCCATCATTGGAAATTCGCCCTTGAAGGCTGATATCGTGATACCCGACCCCATGATCTCCCCGCAGCATGCCATGTTGACCGGAGAAGGAGATCATTTCAACCTCAAAGATATGAGCCTCGAAGGGACCTACGTCAATGATAAAAAGATTGAACAAGTACGTTTGAAGGACCGTCAGTCTATCCGTATGGGTAAAACTGTGATGGTCTACCGGGAAAAGAGGTAACAATGAACAAGATGCTCAAAATCCTGATTTCGATCTTATTAATGACGGGAATTCTCCTGCCTGCAGCAGGTATTGCCCAGGCACAAAGTTCACCGCGGATCATCATCACACAGATCGATTCGACCCATTTCCCTACGGTCACCGTGTATGTTTCCATCGTAGACGCCAATGGAAAACCTTATCCGGTGGATTCCTCCAAAATTGCCGTAAGTGAAAATGGAATCCCGGTTAAAGCAGAAAATATCCAGGGAATCGGCTCGGTGCAAAAATTGACCACTTTGTTGGTGATCGACACCTCGGGAAGCATGGCTCTTGAAGGAAAACTTGACGGCGCAAAAGAAGCTGCCAACCAATTCGTTGACCGAATGCGCGCAGATGACCAGGCAGGGATACTGGCGTTCAATATCACGGCAAAGTTGGTGGCTCCCATCACTTCCGATACAGCGCAGCTGAAACCAGCCATTGCCAGTTTGACTGCCCAGGAAAATACCGCGATGTATGATGCCCTGATCCAGGCGGAAGATATCCTGGCGCCCGTGGAGGGACGCAAAGCCATCATCGCGCTCACGGATGGGCTGGATAACCGCAGCAAACATACTCCAGCGGATGTCATCAGCAACATCGCCGCAAGCGGCTTATCAATGTCCATCATTGGGTTGGGAGATCCCGGCCTGGGGATCAATAATATCAACGCCCTCGATCAACCCACGCTTGAGAATCTTGCCTCACAGGCTGGCGGAATTTACAGCTACGCCCAGGATCCGGCAGGATTAACCGCTCTCTATGAAAATTTGCAACGGAACCTCCAGGCGGAATATGCCATCACCTATCTTTCCTCCGTTCCGCTCAGGGATGGTGTCAACCGAGCGCTAACCGTCAGTTTGAGCGCTACAGGGTCGAGCACTCCGGTCACTTCCCAGGGAAAATACAACCCGGGAGGGCTGGTCCCCGAAGTCGGCAAGGCTGCACCCTGGATCGTTTTCGCAGCCGTGGGAATTGGGCTCATCGTTCTCATGTTCCTCCCCATCCTGATCCGCTGTCTGGTTGAGATCTCCAAGCCAAAAAAGAAAAAACCGGTTATCAAGTTGTTGGATTAAAAAATATCAGCGGCAGAAATTCTGCCGCTGATATTTTTATTCTTTGGTCTTGAATCAATATCCCTGGATGGCTACGAAGGTACCATGCCACGTATGCGGAAAGATATCTTCACTTAAACCGTTGACACTAACCATACCGGCTATCTGTCCGTTTACTGTGTACTCAATGGTGTAATAACCATAAAAGGCATCTGCGGTGGCAGCTACCTTGGCGCCTGTGATATTTGTATCCAGCCATTTCTGGGCATCGGCCAGAGCTTGATCTGCAGTTACGGTCATGGGTGTGGTGGCAGTTTGTTCGCCCAGCGGGAAGGAACCCATCATTCCGTATTTAAGGTTCCACATCATATTAGCGCCCATTTCCTGGGAGACCCGGCCATTCTCATTCACCAGTAACTCAAATGCTCCTGTCCCGGTGCTTTGCTCAATAATCCGGGCATAGGCGTTGTTGCTGAAAAGGATGATTTCGGCTACTTTCAGGTTGGGATTGTTCAAACGAGCCAGGTACGCATCCACGGCTGTTTTGGCGCTATCGATTGTGAGGGATGTGCTTGGGGAGGTTTTGTTTCCCTGAGGCCCGTTGTACATATGACCCTGGTCACCCATCCCTGGCTGATTCATCCACGGTGAAACCTGCCCTCTTTCGTGATTTTGGAACCCGGGCATGCCATATTGGGGGACATTCTCCCCCCTTCTTTCACGGTTGTTCAATCCATCGCAAGCGGTACTTTGTGTTCCACCTGCAGTCCTCGAAATCACTTCATGCGCAATAAAGAAACCTGCTGCCGTTAAGAGAAGGGCTCCAAGGACGGATCCAGTCACGATAAATGCAATTCTTAAACCTTTGGTCATTTCATCTCCTTTTCTCCTTAAAATCATAAGGGGGGAAGATTGAAAATAAATGAGAAACTTGTTTACGTTTGATTAAGATTTCCAGTCAAATTAGACCTTTATTCTCTGTAAATATCCGTCAAAATTCCCCTCTGAAGAAGGTTGTTCGGGGTTTGAAATTGTGCTATTTTTATCCCAAGCCCAAACTTAGGATTGAAAATGAAAAACTATCGAATAATTCAGCTTCTCCTTTTGATACTCCTAACTCCTGGCCTTTCAAACTGCGCCAAGGCAACACAAGCACCGACCTCCAATCCAACAGTTGCTCCTCCCATAGTGGATTTCGACACCTTTGTGGATCAATCTTACAAGGCTTTGCTGGTACGCGACCCTGAAATTGTACTTACCCTGGGGATGGCTGATTATCTTGGAACACCCAAAGACCAGTTAACGAATATATCAGATTCCTATATCCATGAAACTCAGCAATTGCAGGTCGAGACCCTGGCACAGCTGAATACTTTCGACAGGGATTCTCTTACTCCGATGCAGCAGAGAACCTTCGATACCTATGCCTGGTATTTGAAAGACCAGGTTGATGGCCAGAAATTCATGTACGATAATTACCCGGTCACTCCCACAGTGAATGGGATCAACTTCAGCCTGCAATATTTTTTAACCGACTATGCACCCCTTCAATCTGAAAAAGATGCCGAGAACTATATGCAGCTCCTTGCTGAAGTTCCAACGAAAATCCAGCAACTGAATGACGCGTTGAAGATCCGTGCAGAAAAAGGTGTCATACTGCCTCGTTTCCTATTCAATTGGGTGACCCCTGGCATTCAATCGATTGCACTGAGCACACCATCCAATAACATTTATTACAAGAACTTTGAAACAAAATTGAGTGCCATCCCGGGATTGACGGATACCCGGAGACAGGAATTGTTGAATCAAGCCAAAAATGAAATCGCTCAATC
>JBGQAS010000189.1:0-4833 GCA_041494435.1 Anaerolineaceae bacterium
CCTGACCAAATGCAACCTTTTCTCGAATACCTGGTTGGACTAATCAAATTCGCAATCCGTAGCAATAACGGGATCATAAAACTACCCCTATTTGAACTGCTGACAGCTCAATCAGAAACTACTCTGCTTTCTGGATTGAACTGGCTGGCAGCTCACGGTGATATCCTATTCCAGTTCAAGGAAAAAGAAGAAATCAAGGTTACCGCTCCTGGTCAATGGGACTCTTTAAAATTGGAAAAAGTTGAGAAAGAATTGATCATGCTGCTGAACGAATCGCGCGCTTTTCGTTCATATTACCTTCGGGCGGATATTAGTTCCCTTTTACAAAGCAATTGAATAATTCCCACACAGTTTTTTCCTTGTATGTATATCAATTCGGGTAAAATCATCTAATGCGTTTGAAATGTATTGGTTGTGAAGTTTTGGCACGCCCGCTGTACCATGCAGCCGTTAGCTCACCCCATATTGTGGACATCGAGTTGCTGGACAAAGGGTTGCATGATGTTTCCGCTAATTTACGTACTCAACTTCAAACCCGGATCAATGCTATTGAAACCGATAGGTATGATTTCATCCTTCTCGCGTATGGTTTGTGCGGTTTGTCTCTGAACGGCGTCAAATCTACTACCATCCCACTGGTCATTCCTAAAGCCCATGACTGCATTACCCTGTTTTTGGGCAGCAGGGATCGCTACATGGCAGAATTCCGCAAGGATCCTGGGACCTATTGGTACACGCTGGATTATCTCGAACGCAACGATCATGGTTCGGATCCGGTCGCGATGGGCGTGAGTTATTCCATCGATTTGGAAAAAATGTATGCCAAGTACGTCGAGAAATACGGCAAAGAAAAGGCTGACTTTCTCATGGAAACCATGAGCCAATGGCAGACACATTACGATCGCGCTGCTTACATCGATCTTGGTTTAGCAGATGGAATGAAAATAGAAAACCTGGCCAAAGAGGAAGCTGCAAAAAAAGGCTGGAAGTACGAACGCCTTCCAGGAGATCTATCGATCATCCAAAAATTACTCCATGGGAAGTGGGACGACGATTTTGTCGTAGTCCAGCCAGGCAATCATATTTCCTTCGCATATAATGAAGACATCATCGATAGTCAGAAAAATGATCGGGTTCCGGAAAAATAATCTTAAGGAGACCCAACATGGAAACAATTTTACAAGAAATCCTCGACGGGGTAGTCAATGGCGACAATCATCTGGTTCCAGAAAAAGTTAACGAAGCTTTGGATAAGGGAACTTCCCCTGAAACCTTGTTGAATCAAGCCCTGATTCCTGCCATGGCCGAAGTGGGTCGGCGGTTTGAAGCAGGAGAATACTTTGTGCCTGAAATGCTGATCTCTGCTCGTGCCATGAAATCCGGTCTGGCCATCCTCAAGCCGAAACTGGTAAAACAGAACTTCAAATCCTACGGGAAGATCGTGGTCGGGACCGTAAAAGGTGACTTGCACGATATCGGCAAGAATTTGGTCTCCTTAATGCTCGAAGGTGCTGGTTTTGAAGTAATCGATGCTGGTAGTGATGTAGCTCCCGAAAAATTTGTCGAAATTGCCAAAGCCAACAATGCAGATATTATTGGTCTTTCCGCTTTGTTAACAACCACCATGACCAACATGAAAGCCACAGTCACAGCATTGGATCAAGCCGGGTTGAAAGGCAAAATCAAAGTGATGATAGGAGGAGCGCCTGTTACAGAAGGTTATGCAATCCAGATCGGGGCTGATGGATATGCAGAAGATGCTAGCAAGGCTGTAGCCCTGGCGAAGCAATTGATAGATCGCCCATAGTGAATGAAGTATTGAAAAACACCAGGATCTCTCCTGGTGTTTTTGTTAGAAACCGAGATTGAAAAGTGGTGTTGACCCCAAGATCAGGGGTGCAACCAGCAGAGACGCCATTCCCATCAGCTTCATGAAAATAAGGATTGACGGACCAGCAACATCCTTAAGTGGATCGCCTACCGTATCACCGACCACCGCAGCAGAATGTTGGAATGTTCCTTTGCTGCCCTTTACTTCTTCGATAAGTTTCTTGGCATTATCAAAAGCCGTTCCTAGATTGTTGAAGAATGGGCCCAACAAAGCGGAAGAGGCTACGGCACCTATCATCAAGGAACCCAACGCGACCATCCCGAACAAATAGCCAATTAGAATGGGGAAGAATACACTAATGACACCAGGAAGGACCATTTCCTTCAAGGCATTCTTGGTAGAAATATCGATGCAGCGCGAATAATCCGGCTTGACCAATCCCTGCATGATCTTTGGATTTGCTTTGAATTGCCGCCGGATCTCATCCACCATTTTTTCCGCAGTGCGAGCTGTAGATTGGATCACCAGTGAAGAGATCATGTATGGCAGTGCAATCCCAATGAAAATGAACCCCAGCGCATAGGGCCGTCCAATGCTAATCAAGTCTAATTTGGTCAAGGAAAAGAAAGTAGCAAAGATAACAAAAGCTGTGACCGTTCCGGAAGACATGGCATATGCCTTGGTTATAGCCTTCATGGTGTTCCCCACGGAATCCAGGGAGGAAAGGGTATCCACTACTTCTGGTTTCGCTTTGGAGAGTGTGGCAATCCCTGCAGCATTGTCCACGATGGGTCCGAATGCATCCGCAGTCATAATGAAAGTGATCAACAAGTCAGTACCGATGTTCACACCCACAATCGCTAGCAGAATCCCACCTGAAAGGTCATACGCAAAAAGGATCGCTGAGATGATGGCTACGATAGAGATTACGGGACTTTGTAATCCATATCCCAAACCTGTGATTATGTTGAGGGCTGCTCCCCGCTTGGAAGCATTGGCAATGTCCCTGACGGGTTTGCCACTCATCCCAGCATAATAGCTCGTAGAAATGGCAGCCACCATGGTAACCAATACCCCGAGCATGATGGCTACACCCATCTTCCAATCTTTCAAAGCATATTCCGCTACTGCAAACCCCGCACCAATGCTTAAAACCGTGCTGATCCACAACCCAATATTGAAGATCTTGGTAAAGGAAAAGTGGTTCTTCCAAATCCCTGTTACCAGGATACCTACACAAGAAGTCAGTACACCCGTGCTTTTTAGCAGGATAGGGAAAAACATGGCTGTGATCCCGAACTTCGGGACAAACGCAAAAGCGACGATCACACCAGTGACAATGTCATCCGCAAAAGTCTGCAACAAGTCAGCACCCCTGCCCGCACAATCCCCCACATTATCGCCAACCAGGTCAGCGATCACAGCAGCATTGCGGGGATCATCTTCTGGAATGTTCAATTCAATTTTTCCTACCAGGTCAGCACCCACATCTGCTGATTTGGTGAAGATTCCCCCACCGATTTGGGCAAACAAAGCTGCCAGACTGGCGCCAAAACCAAAACCAACCAGCGGCTCGGGTCTTTTGAATATGAGAAATAAAATAGAAAGCACTACCAATGACAACCCGGTGATGCACAAACCCATCACAGATCCTCCCAGGATAGCCATTTGGAAGGGTTTATGCTTGGATATGCTGACAGAATCGGCTGTGCGAAGATTGGCGCGAACGCATACTGACATGCCGACGAAAGCAGAAGTAAGTGAGGTTACAACCCCCAGGATTGTGGTGAGCGCTGCCTGCCATCCTAAAACCAAACCAATCGCAATTATCAGAACGGGTGAAAACAAGAGGAGTGTACGGATCTGCCTTGTAAGATAGGTGTTGGCGCCATCGCGAATATCTCCAGCAATTTCTGCCATTTTATTGGATTTGATTTTTTGGGAAAGAATCTTGTAGATAAAATACGCAGCCAATAATATGGCAAAGAATCCAGTATTCAAAGAAAAAAGCAGCTCTTTAAGGGGTTCTTGCACCTTGAAAACAAAAAAGATTCCCAGGATGATCATCACCAAACTGAATGCACCGACGCCGTATAACAGCCACTTCTGCGATGTTTTGATCATTCTCCTCCATACCCCTGAAAGTTCTACGCACATTTTGTGCCCAAATCCAACTTCGATTCAGGCACAAACTGAAATTATACAGTAGAAATAAAAAAAAATTGTCAATAGAAAAAATGAATGTAAGGAATCATATTTTGGATTTAGGTTGTGTAATATCGGTAATCAGGGTGAAGCAGTATATTTTTCTACGCGTTTTTAGAGAAAAAGAGACTGGAGATAAAGATTCATGAAATCGGGCTGATTGTTCAATTCCACATATTCAATTCTCTCCATCATTTTGAATGCCCGATCTCGAAAGTTCGAATTCAAAAGCATCCCCTTAGCGCCCATTCCAGCTGCATTCCCCACCTGGTGAAAGGTCTCGAGAGGAAGATCAGGGAACATGCCAATTTCGACGGCACTTTCTACTCGTAAGTATGTCCCAAACGCACCCGCCACAATGAATTTTTTTATATCTTTTTCCCTAAGGTTCATGTGGGCAAGCAGAGCCTGCCAACCTGCACGGATGGCGCCTTTGGCTAATTGGATCTGATGGACATCTCCCCGGGTGATGAAAATGGATTCACCCGTCTTTGATTGATCTGCTGGTACAAGCAGGAATCCATTTTCGCTTACCAAAGGATGATTTTTTAAGAGCGCTCCCCGATGATCCACCACACCTGCGATTTTCATAGCTGCAATGGCATCCAGGATACCCGATCCGCAAATTCCAATGGGGGGTTTGTTTTCAATGGTCTTTATGTCAAAATGACCTCCCTCATACTGTACTCGCTCGATGGCCCCCTTGGCGGCTCGCATTCCGGTTGAAATGTGCGCTCCTTCAAACGCCGGTCCAGAAGCACAGGAGCAGCATGTGATTTTTCCTTCGTGGATCAAAG
>JBGQAS010000131.1:0-6003 GCA_041494435.1 Anaerolineaceae bacterium
GAAAAAACGACCGACCATAAATGCGCGGTCAAAAATACGTCCATCTGTCCCTATTTTGCCGGCGTGGGTGATGGGGATAATCTTGATACGGTCCTTTGCACCTACCCGGAGAAGAGATTTCAAGACCGTTAACTCGAAAAAATCAAGTTTGTGTACAGATCTTTCATAGATTTAACCTGTAAAAGATTTCCACAACGAATTAGGAGAAGATACTATGGACACTTTGGAAGCGATTCGCACGAGAAGAAGCATCCGGCGATATACAGACGATGCCATTCCCAAGTCAGATTTGGAAACCATCGTAGATGCTGGACGTTTGGCAGCAACCGGAAGCAACCAGCAACCGTGGGACTTCGTTGTGGTGACCGAGCGGTCCATGATTGCCAAGTTTAAAATCGCTGGTGCCTGGATCGAGAAGGCAAGCGCGGTGATCGTTCTCGTGATGGATCCAGTCTCTCGCTGGTGGATAGAAGACGGAGCAGCTGCCATTGAGAATATGCTCCTGGCCAGTACGGCTTTAGGTTATGGATCCTGCTGGGTGGAAGGAGATGCGTTACCTCGCGAAGAGGAATTTAAAACCCTGTTGCACGTCCCGGCAGCGAAACGGGTGATGGCGTTGATTCCTATAGGTGTTCCCGCGGAAACTCCCTCGAAAGACAAAAAACTGGTAGAGCAAGTAATTCATTGGGAGAAATATTGAAAAGGAGAACGTTCCAATGATATCAAATTTATTAGGTGACAAGAAAGCCATGCAGATAGGATTAGTTGTCGAGAACATCGAAGCTGCCGTTCAAGCCTGGTCGCTGATGCTAGGGGTGAATCCCCCTCCCATCGTCCTTACGGACTCCGTCGACGTGGCTCATACTAAGTATCAAGGTGAGCCCACGCCCGCCCAGGCCAAACTGTCGTTCTTTGACCTGGGACAGGTTTCCCTTGAATTAATCCAACCCGTCGGTGAACCGAGCACTTGGAACGATCAGCTGGTCGCGCACGGTCCAAGCCTGCACCACATTGCCTTTGAAATTAAGGGCATGGATGAGCAAATCCAGGGATTGGAAAAACTTGGCTTGCGCTTGGTTCAACGAGGAGATTATCAAGGGGGACGGTATGCGTATGTGGATGGACAAAGGAAGTTCGGAGCAGTGATCGAGCTCCTGGAAAATGACTGAGTTATAGACCAGATAAATGACCTGCCCAAATTCAGTGCAGGTCACTTTTTTTGTGTTGCTCTCCAGGAATGAGAAGAATGATTTTCAATTTGTTCTGGTTAATAACCCAATTGTTGAAGTTCCTGCAGGCTGGGAGGATATCCGGGATGGTATTTCAAAGACTCCCTCAAATCCTTTAGGGCGGCATCCACCTGTCCCAATTGGACTTCGGCCATGGCACGCCAATAAAAACTTTCCTCGATCAGGGGTCTGCCCAGCGAACTCGCAAAATCAATGGCGTGAGTTGAATAAGTTACCACCCAATCGTAATGACCGGTCTGGTAGTATGCCAGATAGGGACCAATTTCAAACCACAACACTCGGAAAGGTCGCAAATCCTCTGGAAGGGAATCATAGATAGAAAAAGCCCGATTATAGGCATCGGTTGCTGAGGCGTAGTCCTGTAAACCGACCTGGTTTGTGCCCAGATTGAACCAGGCAAAGAATTGATCCAATCCGGATTGGGTACGAGTTTCTGCGTCCGCCTGGGCTAATGCCATCGTGTAGGAATTCTTTTCATCAGCGCGGTCACCTAAAATCTGTAATAAATCATTGCCGCGATCAAAGGGATATGTCACCAGGAAAACATAATCAAAAGAACGCCATTCGCTGGTGAAATAGGAATAGCTGATGCGAAAATTGATCCCCTCCTGGGGATTATCAATTCCTCCAATATATGGATCCATCACGATTATTTGCTGTAGGGCATCATCATATCCAACGACGACGTTGTAATGCCCCATCCAGGTTATGCCCCCGACAAATGAATCCTGGAAGAAAACCCCTTTTTCGACGACCACCGGGAAACCGTTGGCGATGAGCTGCTTGAGCAAGTTAATATCACCCCCGACCCGCCATATCGCGTTGAGATTGGTTTGAGTAGTTACATAGTTTGCCAGTTCTTCGGGACTGACATTGTAATCAGCGGGATCCCCTTTGACGATTTTCCCAATATCCTCGCGAGTACCCTGCCATCCCCAATACGATAAATCCATCGCCAGACTCGAAGGGCCACAATAATTCCACAACCCATGCTGATCCACATATTTCACACCTGAAAGAAGGGCATGAGATGGAACATTTATTGGGGTTGGAATAATTTGAAAGATGGGCGATTCTGTCGATTGGGTGGAGGGATTGATGGGAAAAATGGAAAATTCCGGGGTGGATGCGCCCTTCTGCAAATCCAATGGAATCCCCAGCCCATCTGAAGAAAGAGACACTGCTTCAGGGGGATGCAGCCAGTGCCAAACGGCGTAACGTATCTGATCCCAATGGAAAGAGATGCTCTGCCGGACTGGCATCATGCTGAGACCGAAAGTCGCCGCCAGCAGGAATGCAAACACGATCAAGCCAATTCGCCAGCTTCTAGGTAAGTCCATTTCTACTCTACAGGAATATTATCTTAACACAAAAAACAAGACAAAAATAGTCTTGTTTTTTGAATGGGTTTCTAAATCATAGGTGAAACTTTGATTAGCGATTCCACCCACTCCCGTTTTTGCCATAGTCCACAAATGCCATTCGACTCTTCTTCTTCAGCCACGTTATTGAGCACCTTTTGAAGAAGCGGCGAACGCAAGGCGTCAATCAAAGATTTATTCTTCAAATTTGCATCCGAATAAGGGGAGAACGGGCAGGGTTGCACATCGCCTTCGGCATTGATATGCACGAACCCCTTGCCAGCTGCCAGGCAGCCCCCGAATTCTTCTTCGCCGCTGGGGAAACCGACGAATAAGGCAGGATATTTGTACCGAAAACCTTCGAGGATGTCCTTTAGCGAACCTAATTGAGACGTATCGAGCATCAAGTTTTCCGTGCCGGGGTCGACTGGGACGTAGTTGATGAAGAAAAGGATCTGGCTGCCCAAATTCATCAGCATTTCGATAAAGCGTGGGCTGGTAACGGTGCGGAAATTATCATGGGTGACAGTGATGGAAACGCCGAACATGTGTTTTGCCTGTCTCAAGCGAAGAATCAAAGTCTGGATTTGGTCGAAGACACCTGTACCGCGGCGTTCATCGGTCTCCTGCTCATCGCCTTCAAGGCTGATAATGGGAATGGCTTGCTTTTGCTGAAGTACCTTCTCAAACAAGGCACCCCGCAGAAGCAACCCATTGGTGAAGATGGGGAAGATGATCTTCGGATGACGGGCGGTGATATCCAGCAACTCCGGCCGGGTAAAAGGCTCCCCTCCAGCAAGCATCATAATGGATATTCCTATATCATCCGCCTGGGACACCAGGTTGGCAAATTTTTCGGGATCGAGATCGCCTTCCTTGGGGGCATGCAACGCCTTGGCATAGCACCCTTTGCAGCTCAAGTTGCAGGTATGGGTGATGCTATAGATCAGCATGGGGGGCACACGCACACCTTGGGTAGCCCATCGGTCACGTTTGCGACTGGCTGCGTTGTAATTAAATAGTGTCGTGAACATAAACCAGGCCATAGATGGATTTTGCAGGCTGAAACGCAGTACGTTTTTATACCCGGCGGTGATGTTCTGATTGAATTGCTGAGTGCTGTCCAGTTCCTGATTCATTGAAATGGTCCTTTGAATTTCCATGATGTATTTATCCATATATCCTACGGAATTTTGCCCTGTAGGTTGCCCAAAACATGGCTCAGTATCTTTGGTTTTCAAATCAATTTTACTTGGGGGACAAGAATCTTAGTTTAGCAGATGCAACCCTTTCCGTCCACCGGTGTTGTAGTAGATGTAACCAAATCCGTCGATTCCAAGCTCAGATTCACAATACCAATGGAGGTAATATGAAACTCACACCGCCAAGAAACATCACTTTTTGGGTAGCAGTTATTTTGGTCGTATTGGGAGTCATTGGAAAACTCACAAATGTCCCGATTTTGACACCTTATTCATGGTGGTTCGTTTTTGTAGGCTTCATCGTGTTAATGCTCGGCAATTTGTTGAAAGGTCTCTAATTTTTTTTCCTTCGACGGATAGGTGATCAAAGACCTGCTATAAGCAGGTCTTTTTGATGGTCAAATGCTTATACCCAGATTTATAGAAATTTTATAGAACCACACCTCCCCTATGGTGATACTATGTATTTAACCGAATCCGTCGCTCATAAGTTTTTTTATTCCAACATCAGGAGGAAAGATGAGACTTACACCCCCGAAAAATGTCACATTTTGGATTGCAGTTATTTTGGTAGTATTGGGAGTCATTGGAAAACTCACGAGTGTCCCGATTTTGACACCTTATTCATGGTGGTTGGTATTTATTGGTTTTATTGTATTAATGCTCGGAAATCTGCTCAGAGGCTTCTAATTTTTTACTTTTCGACGGATCGGGAAGCAAAACCTGCCTTCGCGGCAGGTTTTTTTTAAAATTGAATAATTATCGTGAGAACAGTTATCTTCTCCTTCGTGCTCCCAAAATACCACCGCCGTAGATTACCGCACAACCCAAGACGAACCCAAAGTTGTACCAGTTCCCATTGTTGTGGATTTCATAAATCCCAACCAATTTTGAAAATAGGGAAATTATGAAAGTAACCGGACTGATAAATCCATGCCATAATCCCAGCAAAAAACCTGCCGGCTTACCTTCAGCAGCCGGGGTATCGACTTGGGAATTTGTTTCAGCAGCGCACCCTGCCAGGACGAGCAAAACTAAAATAACAACTGCAATAAGAACGAATTTTTTCATCATTACCTCCTTGTGTTTTCTACTATACGGAAAAAGGTGGAACTATTCTATATTATTTCTATTAATAAATATTTCAATCGTAGGTCTCCCACCTATTTCTTCAAAAGCAACAAATACACTCCGCTTGCCATGACGACCAACCCTGCAATACGAGCCCAGGTGATGGGGATGGGAGCCCTACCACCGCCCCCCCTGGCATCCACAATGACTGACAGGACAAGTTGCCCCAAAATGACGGTAGCCAGCCCAGCAGCCACCCCGGTGCGTTGCAGGGAAAAGGATACGCCGGTGATGATCAGGATACCCAATGCGCCGGCAATCACCAACATCACGACTGCCGGGGTGGGTAGGTTCCAATAGGATTTACCCTGGATGAATGTGAGCACCAGGGCAATGACCCCTGCCAAAATCCCCCCAACGAAATTCATAATCACACCCGTGCGGAAATTTCCTATCAGCCCGCCGATGCGCGTGCTGAGTGTGGATTGAATGCCAATAGCGAGCCCGGTCACCAGCGCACCAACTACACCCAAGATAATGGTTGTTTTCACGTGAACCTCCCACTACGAAAACATTTTATAGAATTTTTTTTAGAAATCCCTCATTCTTCCGAAGGGATTGGCTCGAACAAAGTGACCGCATCTCCTCTATCTTGAGCGAGGACCCCTTTCCGCCGTCCCAGCAACCAAACCGCAACAACCAGGTCGCCCACTGAACCGGCAGCATTCGCCACCATTATTATTAACAACGGGATAAACCAGGTAGCCGGCACAATAGACAGGAAAATGAGTCCTGCAACGGTGATAAAGAGGAAGGGCATGAGGGCAGAAACTAAATACGGCACTTTAGATAAATACCAACCCGGGATACTGGCGTAAGCATAATAGCCCTTAAAGGCGAACTTGGGGCGCGAGCCAGTGAAAACCCAGAAGCATACTCCATGCAAGGCTTCATGCAAGACCAGCATGAGTGCTATTACAAACAGCAATCCTGCCGTTTGAACGAGAACATTTCTGGACCCGAACAGGTGGTTCATCGCGTCGGAATTCAATTGCACAGGGCGTATAAGGAGCAGGAGCCAATAAAACAAGGCGCAGAACCCGCCCATCAGGATCAAGC
>JBGQAS010000469.1:0-2029 GCA_041494435.1 Anaerolineaceae bacterium
CAGACTACCTTTGTGACCGGGCTTTCGGTTGTACCGCTAAAGGAGATTGCCAACGGTTCGAGCCTGACGAATGCCACCCGGCAGGTTATCCAGGCGATTGCCATAGCCATCCTGGCGACGGTCCTGGTGAGCACTCTTTCTCCCCAAATTGCCGCCATGCAGCAGAATTTTCTCGATACTCCGGTAACCCCAGGTTCAGCGCCTATTGCGGTGTGCGGACCCGTGTCAAGCGGTACAGGAGGGACGAGTATCCTGCCATCGGCTGAATCAGCACTATTGGCTCAAGCCTGCCAACAAAATATTGCGGGGTTTGAGAGCGCCTATAAGATCACTTTTTATGCCGCCATCGCTGCCCTGGGGATGGGACTTTTGCTTCCGGGTTGGCCATTCAAATGGGCCGGACGGCGCGGCGCGGATGAACCACCGATTGGGTAAAGCATTTCAAATGAATCCCTGCACGGAAGGAAACAACGCAGTTTATTCCGTGCAGGGACGCCAGAAAACGGCGCCGCAAATAGTACGAATAATTTAAATCGAATTAGGCGATATTCATTCACTTTCTTTTCAAATCAAATTATTGTTTGGGCTGTACCTTCTACAATCTTCTCCCCACAAAAACCTTGTTGGAGGGTGAGATATTGCATAATATTTTAAAATCTTGTAGGATATGACTTGTACCTTTGAAAGGGAGGGAGCATGAATATCGGCGAAGTTCTAGGTAAACCGTTCAAATACATTTGGAAGAACAGCCTCCTTTGGGCGCTGGGGATGGTGACCCAGATCGTTCCAACCATTATTAATTTCCTGATCTATTATTTTGTGATCGTCAATTATCGAATCATCCAATCTGTCCTCCAAGATGCGCAGCTTTATACAGTTCGTCCCGACTTATTGAACAGGTTGTTCGGAAATCTGACCCCGGAGCAAATGATCGCGCCTGTTCTGACGATCATAACGATCCTTGTACTCGTCAATTTGGTTTCTTTCATCATCTCGGAGTTTGTGGGTTGCTGCATCGTCCGAGGGATACGTATAGCGGATTCAACCCAGGCACGGATTCACTTCAAAGAAATCCTTCGGGAAGGCTGGAAGCCTTTTGGGAAGCTGATCCTGCAGGACATATTTTGGGGAGTGGTGACGGTTATTCTGTGGATTGGATTGGGCTTTGCCTTTGGAGGCATAGGAGCTGGAATAAGCAGCGGTACAAACGGAGAGGTGGGGATTATTGTCCTTCTTTGTTGCCTTTGCAGCCTTGCTGCACCAATAGGTTTTTTTCTTTCGCTATTATTTCCCCAGATCCGGGTGAGCCTGGTCCATGATGACCTGGGGGTATTTTCTTCGATTGGAAAAGGCTGGTCAACCGTGATAAAAGCTTTCGGATGGATGCTCCTTCTCGGGTTAATCCTTGGCTTTGGAAGTTACTTCATTCGCTGGCTCTCGGGAGTGTTGTCATCCATTCCTATAAACCTTTCCACAACCATGGGATTCACCAATGAGAATCCAACACTTCAAACCACCCAGATGATCATGCTGGCGATTTTTTCCATCGCTGGATTTTTTATCAACAGCTTTATTTTTACGTACATCACCTCCACCTGGACGATGGCCTATCGCAACGTCAATTATCCACCTGCACCGCCATCCATCCCGGAAATTCCTTCTCAGCCAATTTCCAGGG
Organism: Anaerolineaceae bacterium; assembly: GCA_041494435.1. GTDB lineage: Bacteria > Chloroflexota > Anaerolineae > Anaerolineales > Anaerolineaceae > JBGQAS01. The sequence continues at coordinate 1,679 of JBGQAS010000469.1, forward strand.
ATTCCAACCTCCCACCAGCCATTCCTTCATAATTAAGTTCCAAGAAAACAAAAAGCCCCCATTGAACTGGGGGCTAATTTTTTGGGGATATCTACTCTTTTAGATCTGCATTACGAGCCATGCCAGATGTGGTTTCAACCTGGGTGGTTTCCACTCTTCGACGATTATGCGCCAAAACCTGTTCACGCAGACGGGCGGTAAGGTGCTTCACCATCACGGCATACAACGGTGATTCCGTTGCCCCCAGGTCACGCAGGTAACGGTCCAGATGAGATTGATACAACCTCACGGAAAGGTAAACGGGTCTGCCCATGGAGGTGATCGAACCGGCTAATCCATCCAGCAATTCCC
>JBGQAS010000157.1:0-5331 GCA_041494435.1 Anaerolineaceae bacterium
CCAAGCCAAGGAAATTGTTGGTGGCAAATTCCGTCCTTTCAGCGGCGAACCGACAAGATTAACCCTGGCACCATCCGGCCCCTTTGTTCATTGGACCGATTTTGAAACTGGGAAAAGTGGTTTTCATTTCAAAGACATCAAATACGCTTGGGAACCAGGGAGATTCGGGTGGGCTTATATCCTGGCAAGAGCCTACCTTTTGACCGGGGATGAAATTTATTCTCTGAGTTTTTGGAAATACTTCGAGCAATTTGACAAATCCAACTCTCCTTTCATGGGAGTTAATTGGATTTCCGGTCAAGAAGTGGGCATCCGCTTGATTGGTTTAAGCTTCGCGGCAAGCATTTTCAAAAATTCCAAGCATTCGACTAAAGCAAGGCAGCAAAAATTGGTGTCCAGCCTGGTGAACCATGCTGAGAGGATCAACCTCACACTGTCTTATGCCCGGGCTCAACGCAACAACCATCTCCTCTCCGAAGCCGCAGGGCTTTTCACCGCTGGGGTAACCCTTCCAAAACACCCACAATCTTCCGCTTGGAAGAAAAAGGGATGGAACATATTCAATCAAGCCATTGATGATCAAATTGATGAAGAAGGGGTTTTCATCCAGCAAAGCATGAACTATCACCGCTTGATGCTCCATGATACGCTTTGGTTCAATGCTGTGGTAGCCAGAACTGGGATGGCCTTACCGGAAACGACGAGGAAGAAACTGGGTCAGAGTGTACGTTGGTTAATCGCCCAAATGGATGCTTCGACCGGCGAGGCACCCAACCTTGGGCATAACGACGGCTCGAATTTCCTAAAGTTGGATTGCTGCGAATACTCCGATTATCGCCCGGTAGTTCAAGCGGCTTCCATTGCATTTCTCGGTCGGCGAGTGCTTCCCAACGGAATTTGGGATGAAAGTTGTTTGTGGTTGGGATTGGATTTGAAAAAAAACCCGATCATCGACAAAACCCTAAATTCTCAGGGTTCAGTTTACAAGTTACAAAAAGGGAAACTTAAACTTTTCCTTCGAGCCGCAACTTTTTATGCCCGCCCTGCCCATGCAGATCAACTCCATGTTGACCTTTGGTGGGATCGCTTCAATTTCGCCTTGGATGCGGGAACCTATCAATACAACCTTCCAGATCCCTGGAATAACACATTGGGAAAAACCCTGGTCCACAACACAATAACTGTGGATGAAAAAGATCAAATGACCTGGGCAGGTAAATTCTTGTGGCTGGATTGGGCACAAGCGAGAATGCTCGAAACTTCAGAACCCAATTCGTTAAAAGCAAGCCATAATGGATATCGAAAGCTCGGAATCGAACACCGGCGGCAGGTGAAATTACTTTCTGACCATCAAGCGGAAATATTGGATGAAATAATCGTTCCAGAACAGAATCGAAGCGAACATGCATTTTGGCTACAATGGTTGCTGCCTGATATCCCCTGGAAATTGGACCAATATTCTCTCTCGTTGACGGGTGGGAAGCCCATGCCAAAAGCCAGGCTCACCGTTGAATGCAAAGTTCATGGAGTTCAAAAAGAAATCGATGAAATTCAGGTAATTCGGGCGGGGAAAAACCTTAGTGGTAAAAGCAAAGTGTCTCCCATCCTGGGATGGTATTCAGCTCTATACGGTCAAAAAATCCCTGCGATTTCTTTCAGGGCTTGTGTTCACAGCAAAACATCGATCAATTTTATTACACGGATAGATTTTTCATGACAGAGCAAGAGAATCGAAATGCACATCGCTGAAACCACGTCAACCGAAATCTCGAAATCCTTTTTAACCTCTGAGGATGTGTCCATTTTTTACCACCTGTTTCGGGCTGTGAAAAATGTCACTCTCACTATCGTGCCCAACAAAATCACTGCCATCATAGGCCCTTCGGGATGCGGAAAAAGCACTTTCCTACGAGCTTTCAACCGGATGAATGATTTCATCCCGGGTTGCCGCCTCGAAGGCAAGCTGGTTTTTCATTCCGAAAATCTCTATTCATCCTCCATAGATCCTGTACGAATCCGCCGAAAAATTGGTATGGTATTTCAGCGACCCAATCCCTTCCCCAAATCCATTTACGATAATATTGCCTGGGGTGCCCATGTAAACGGGATCGACAAAAATATGAATGCCATTGTCGAAAACAGCCTCAAGGACGTTGGATTGTGGGATGAAGTAAAAAAAGATTTGAAGCAACCGGCTTTAGGTCTATCGGGGGGTGAGCAACAGCGCTTGTGCATTGCCCGCTTGCTGGCGGTTCAACCAGAGATCATCCTAATGGATGAGCCTTGCTCTGCGCTTGATCCAGCGGCAACATTGAGAATTGAAGACCTGATGCACAGCCTGGCGAAAAAATACACCATTATTATTGTCACCCACAATATGCAGCAGGCTGCGCGCGCCAGCGATTACACCGCATTCTTCACCATGGATACAGACCGGGCAGGCTTGATGGTAGAATACGGAGAGACCGATCAAATCTTTATGCGGCCCGTTGACAAACGAACGGAAGATTACATAACGGGACGTTTTGGCTAGTCCAGACAAAAAAATGAGGTAGCATGCCGAGAGATTTGTTGGACGATAAGATCAAGCAATTGGAAGACGAAGTCATGCTGTTGGGGAACATGGTTGAACAGGCAACCCAATCTGCGGTGGAATCCCTGAAGAACAGGGATAGTGTGCTTGCCCAGAAAATTCTGGACGGGGATCGATTGATCAATGAAAAGCGCTATGCCATTGAAAACAACATCTTGATCACCATCGCTACGCAGCAACCTATGGCTCATGACCTCCGATTGTTGGCAGCAATCCTCGAAGTCATCTCTGAACTGGAGCGTATGGGGGATTACGCCAAGGGAATTGCCAAAATCACAAAACGGTTGGGGAATGCTGAAGCCCCCGTTCCCATCAAGGATATGATGAAGATGGCTGAGTTGGACATGAGCATGCTTCACAGGGCTTTGACAGCATTTATCCAAGAGGACTATCGGACAGCGGCTTCCCTACCCCGAGAAGACGATGCTGTGGATGCCATTTATAACAAGATCTTCCAGGAATTAATGAAGGCCATGACCTCCAATCCCGGGTTCATCGATAATGGGTCACTTCTACTTTGGGTTGCCCATAACTTAGAGCGGTTGGGAGACCGGGTAACGAATATCTGTGAACGAACCGTATTCATCGCAACGGGAGAGCTTTTCGATATGGATACCTCCGAAGGGGAAGGGCCTGACCTGGAGGAAAATGAGGAAGAAAAATAATCTCCCAAAAGGGAGATTATTTTTCTAATCGTAATCTTGCTATAATTAGTTATTATTAAATAAAAGAATCCAAGGAAGTGCCGTGTTAAAACCGAATACTGCAAAAGGGAAATTGATCGTCGTCGAAGGAATCGACGGGAGTGGAAAATCTACTCAAATCGATCTTTTGACCAAATGGCTGCGCACCCAGGGAAAACTTGTCTATTTCAGCGAATGGAATTCATCGCCCCTGGTGAAGAGCACGACCAAGCTGGGGAAACAAGAGAAAATGTTCACTCCCACCAGTTTCAGCTTGCTCCAAGCCACCGATTTTGTCCATCGCTGGGAGAATCACATTTTTCCAATGTTGAAAGTCGGTGCCATTGTCCTGGCAGATCGTTACGCGTTTACAGCTTATGCCCGGGATGTGTCTCGGGGAGTCGATCCCGAATGGGTGCGGAATCTCTATTCTTTTGCCTTGATGCCTGACCTGGTTATGTATTTCAGAATACCGCTCGACACCGCAGTAGAAAGGATCCTTTCTGCCCGCGCAAAGATCAAATACTACGAAGCCGGGATGGATCTGGGGCTTTCCAAGGACAAGCTCACCAGTTTTCGCATGTTTCAGAAAAAGGTGATCCAGCAATACGAAAAAATGGTCCCCGAGTTTAATTTTGTGGTGATCGATGGCGCTGCTTCCGTGGAAAAACAACAAAAAGAAGTTCGCGCAGCAGTCAAGAGGATTCTCGAGGGTTGGACTGGTCAACATGAAACCGTTACAGTCACGAAAAAACCAATACGCCGGATCTTTGCCAAAACGGAAGGTGCGAAATGACCGAGCCAAACTTCTATGGATCCGGGTTTCCTTATCGTCAAATCAAACATATGCCGGGAATGCTTATAGTTCTGGAAGGCACCGATGGAGTCGGCCGCTCAACACAGATAGATATGTTGAGCCATTGGCTGGAAGAAGAGGGTTATGCCGTTTCCAACACAGGCCTCAAACGTTCCCCCTTGACCCAACCAGGATTGGATGAAGCAAAACTGGGCCATACATTAAGTCCATTAACTTTGAGCCTTTTCTACGCAACGGATTTTACAGACCGCCTTGAAAACCAGATCATTCCGGCGTTGAAAGCTGGGTTCATTGTTCTTTCGGATCGATACTTTTATTCCACCATCGCCCGGGATGTTGTTCGGGGAGCAGATCCGGATTGGGTCAGAAAAGTGTACGGTTTTGCCCTGAAGCCCGATTTGGTTTTGTATATGAAAGCCAATGTCCCCACCCTCGTCACTAGAATTGTGAATGGACGCGGGTTTGATTATTGGGAATCGGGGATGGACATTCGTTGCGCGGATAATCTTTACGATAGCTTTTGTGTATACCAGGATCTCTTGATCCGTCAATTTGATCTAATGGCTGCTGAATACGGTTTTATAACCATCGACGCTACTCGCCCTGCAGAAGAGATCAACAAGGATTTACAGAAATTAATCCGTAAATCCATTGGAAAACATATGCCCAAGGCAGCCTGAATCCCAAGTAAGGAAAAAATTGGAAAACGAGATCCAGCCTCTTACACCAAATTCCGAACTTCCTCCCATTGAAAAAAAAGAGATATCGGTATGCGAATTCGCCGCAGGTATATTCTTGAAATCCAGCGATGCGATGAATACAGAAAAGGAAGGTGTACGAAAAGGACGAGATATTGAATTCATCCATCGGATGAGAGTCGCGTCACGTCGATTGCGATCTGCTTTGGAAGTGTTCGTTGAATGTGTACCTGCAAAGAAAAGGGAGGACTGGAGGATCCGGGTGAAAGAACTTACCCAAGCCCTGGGTGAAACCAGGGATACTGACGTTCAAATCCTTCTCCTTGAAACCATTTATGAGAATTTACCTGATGCAAATTACAGAACTGGCATGCGTCGATTGCTCCTACGTTTACAGCAAAGGAGAACCAAATTACAAACTGAAGTCCTTGCAGCCCTCGATTTGCTTGAAAAGAAAAAAGTATTGAATCAAATCTCTGAGAAATACAAAGGTTCTGTCTCGGAAAGAACAGCCCTCGATAAATATTCCACCGATATTTA
>JBGQAS010000238.1:0-4095 GCA_041494435.1 Anaerolineaceae bacterium
AAAGGGTCGGTTTTTTTCCTCACAAGTAAATAAAAACACACTCAAATATACATTTTGATGGAGAGATTCATGGGACTATTCAGCTGGCTGCGGAAAAAACCAAATCATATCGGGCTTGCCCTGAGCGGAGGTGCATTACACGGAGCAGCTCACATAGGGGTTTTGAAGGTGCTGGAAAGGGAAGGAATCTATCCTACTATTGTGGCAGGGACCAGCGTAGGAGCCATCATCGGTGCAGCTTATGCTGCCGGAGTTTCAGCCGAAGATATGAGCGACATGCTCCGAAAAGCAAGTTGGCCCAACCTGGTAAAGCTTTCCTTTCGCAATTCATTGAGCTTTTTCAACACCCAACCTCTGGAAGAATTCATCAAGGCCAAAATTGGCAATTTCACCTTTGAGACATTACCACGGAAGTTCGCTGTAATTACCTGCGACTTGATGACTGGCGAAAGAATCGTGCTGGACAAGGGTCCGGTGGGTCCAGCTGTCCGAGCAAGTGCAGCATTCCCGATGATCCTCTCACCGGTAGACAAAGATGAGCATCTTTTCATTGATGGTTGTGTAGTCGATAATTTGCCTGCAGGGCAAGTGAAGGAAATGGGAGCCGATTATATCATTGGCGTGGATCTTTCTACCTCCACCCAGTTAAAAGATAAACCCAACAATGTGATGGAAATTGCGATATCAGTGATGAATTTGATGCAAGCAAGGGCGGCTTTACAGGATATCCCTCTGATCGATTGTTACATCAATCCAAAGGTTAATGATCTATCTGCCTGGAGCTTTGGAGACAGTGATGAATTAGAAAAACGGGGTCAGGCAGCTGCGGAATTGGTGATTGATCAACTCCACAAAGACCTGGGTCGGGCTACTTAAACCCCTGGTAAGAATATTTTATCCCGAAAAAAGTCCTCTGAACTCAATGGAGTCAAAAGGGTTAACAAAATCGAATGCGGTTCCTGCCAGCTCTTTTTGCAGCATACATGGCATCATCTGCAGCAGAAAGCATTTTAGAAAAGGCATTATGTTTCGGTGATAATTCAGTTACCCCAAAACTTGCTGTAACGGAGATTCGCTTTTTTCCAACCGAGTTTCTGGTTTTTTCTACAATTTTACGTAACCGTTCTGCTACATATACTCCACCTTTAAGATCTGTCTCAGGGAGCAGGATGATGAATTCATCTCCTCCCATCCTGCCAAATGAATCGATATCGCGCAACTTTTTTCGACATGCAGCCACCATGTCCTTCAGAACTTTATCCCCTGTTTCATGCCCATAATCATCATTTATTTTCTTGTAATGATCAAAATCAACCCAAACCAAACAAAGCGGGTGCTTAAACCTAACCGCACGATTGAATTCCTTCTCCCCGGTTTCTATAATTCCACGGCGATTGAATATACCGGTTAATTCATCCGTGACCGCCAAGTACTGCATCTGTTCGTACATCCTGGCGTTTTCGATGGCGATGGCTGCCTGGTAGGCAAATGATGTTAATCTATCGGCATGCTCCTTGGTGAAGAAACCAGGTTGCCTGCCATCGAGGTTGATAAATCCAACAACTTTATCCTTCACGATGATCGGGGCACTCAAGTTGGAACGAACAAAATTTGTGCCTGTAAGATCGATCCAGAAAGGATCTTGCGTTGTATCTTCAATGATCCTGGTCTTCTTTTGCTTTAACTTTCTTTGAAAATCGGGCGAGGAGGAAATACTGAATTCGAGATTGCTGAAATTCTTCTTGTAGCCAAATTTTTCATATCCTGTGATTCGAACCACCTTGACAGTCTGTCCTTCAATCAACATGATATTCGCTGTATCATGAGGAACGACCTTGCCCACATTGGTAAGGATCATATCGAACACTTGATTCAGGTTGAGTGTGCTGCTCAAAGCGATGGATACTTTACGCAAAGCTTCCGATAATAACCGCTGTTCTTTTTCTCTCTCCTGAGATTTTTTTAATTCCGTGATGTCTCGCAGTACTCCAAACCCGCCCTGAAACCCGGTCGTAGGATCGGTCAATGGTGTGGCAGTCACCAGCAGATTGCGAGTTTGCCCATCCGGACGAGCGATCTCAAATTCATAAACACTTTTTTCCCCGCTTTTCCTATGTTCGGTTTGTTCAAGGATTCTTTTGAAAGCATCCGACGTTGTGAAGTCCTTCAGGCTCTTTCCTATCAAACCGTTTTTGCGGACATTGAATATTTTTTCTGCAGCAGGATTGGCAAAAGTGATCCCTTCATTTTGATCAACAATCGCAATTCCCTCTCCGATGTTCTCAACCAGCGTCCGGAATTTGATCTCCGATTTCCGGATTTCATTCTCGAGATGATGCTTGCTCAAAGCCATTTCGATTGTGGTCTGCAATCCCCGTTCATCGAAAGGTTTGATCAGATAGCCGAATGGATCCGTGACCTTGGCACGAAGTAAAGTCTTTTTGTCTGTATAGCCGGTCAAATAGATTATAGGAATATCGTAAACAGCCCGGATTTCTTCGGCAGCCTGGATCCCGTCCATTTCCCCTTCAAGGGTGATATCCATCAAAATGAGATTTGGATGACATTGTGACACCTGGGTAACCGCATCTTCGCCCCGGGTGACCGGGCCAGCCACCTGGTAACCAAATTCCACCAAAAGCCGGTGTAAATGCTTTCCAATGATTGGATCATCTTCAACTATAAAAATCAAAGTTTCGTTGACCATTTTTCCCTAACTGCGTTCTTCTCTTTTCCATAGTACTTGGAAGCTTCCCTACTATACCTTTCAATTTCGAAAGGAGAATATCAATCAAATATCAAACTTTTTTTTCCCCTCGGAGTAAATCCATTAATAGTACTAGTCAGTCAAGAGCCTAAGTAAAAGAAGGGATATACTCAAGAATCAGGCGGATAATCAGGTAATGTCAAAGAAGTTAATGGATGAAATCTCCTTCCACTATGTTACATCCACAGGTCCCGGTGGCCAGAATGTTAATAAAGTTGCCACAACCGTAATTTTGAGATTTGATGTTACCCATTCGGTCATATTGTCAGAAAGACAGAAACACCGACTCATATCCCTGGCAGGGAAAAAGATCGATAAACAAGGTATCTTAAATCTTACTGCCAGGAGATTTCGTACCCAAGAACAGAACCGCAAGGACGCAATAGCACGATTGGAAAGCCTCATAGAACGGGCAAGGAGGGTAGAGAAAAAACGTCTTTCGACCAAACCTTCTCTTTCTTCCGTTCAAAAAAGACTCGAAGCCAAAAAAAATCGGAGCAAGCTGAAACAAACCCGAAAATCCCGTCCTTTTCCAGAATGATATATTGAAACTCTTTCGCAATTATTAGTTGAAAAACCAGCCGATAATTATCTATAATTTAATCTAACGTTATCATTTTGTATGGATTGGAATCCATGGAAAATCATTTAGCTTCTTACTTTGACTCTCCAGAATTGCAGCAGGTCATATATAAGAATATGACGGAGGGAATCTGGTTGACCGATTTGAATTTTATGCTTCGGTACGCCAACCAAGCTGTTTTAGACCACCGCGGATACTCACTTGAAGAACTAAGGCGACTGACTCTTCCGGAGCAATTGACCCAGCCTTCTTACCTTGTGGTCAAACAAGTCATTACGAATGAAATCACTCCAAGCCAAATCGAGGATAAAAATCATCCATTCCAGAAATCTCTTGAATTGGAATTCCTATGTAAAAATGGTTCAACCTACTGGGCGGAAGTTTCTGTCACCCTGGTTCGAGAAGAATCCGGAAAAGCGATCGGTTTCCTGGGAGTCTCCCGCACCATCACCGACCGAAAACGCATCGAAAACGCATTGATCGAAAGTGAAAAAAGATTTCGAACTCTGTTCGAAGATTTTCCGCTTGGACTGTATCAAACAACGCCATCCGGACGGATTATCAATGTCAACCCAGCCTTCATTCAAATGCTACGCTACCCTGACAAAGACTCTTTGCTTTCCCTCAAAACCAGTGACCTTCTCGTGCACCCGGAAGATCGGAGGAAGCTCCTTAAAACCTTGAATCATTCCAACATTCTTTTGAAATCGGAATTACAGGTCCGTTGCAAAGATGGAACCATCCT
>JBGQAS010000424.1:0-2280 GCA_041494435.1 Anaerolineaceae bacterium
CCAAGACAATGTAATGCGGGATCGCCAGCAGCCATTTGAACAGTGGCATCCACCGGTTGAGGTCAGTTTTCGCGTCGGGGTAGTCTATTTCCAGGTGGACAGACTGCTCGTCGACGGTGGATGGGTATCGGTCTGTGAGCAGGCTTGCATAGACACAGACTCTGGCTTCGAAGCGGGTCAGCTCGCGAGAAAAATCGAACCACCAGCGTGGATAAACCCGTCGAAAGAGGATCATTAAGGCAGTGGCTGAAACGAGACCTGCCACCAGCCCACCAACCGTCTCCTGAGTTTTCCTGATGACCTCGCCGGCTTGATTGAGGAAAACCGTGTTGGTGATCGTCTCCCCAGCCCCCGAGATGAGGCCCAGGATGATGGCGATGGGAATGATCCAGAGTATTCGGAAGAAAGTTGTCAACCGATCCAGTTTTTCAGGATAATCGATCTCGAGGCGAGCAGCATATCCGGTGGTTTTATTGTTGTTATTCATTTTTTACTCCATTTCTTCTATTATTTTGAATTGTTATGCGTAGTTACTTTTTAGTATATGAAATTGATAAGTTTGATTAAGTTGGACTTGGATGAAACAGTGATTGCCATCCTATTGTGTCCGCTTTTTAAGGTCTATTCCACGAGCATTTACCCGGTGCTGGGCGGGGAGGGTTTTAGGAGGGTCTTCAGCCCTCCCTCTTCCCTGTATTGCAAATCTATGCCACGCTCAAAAGCTCGTTCGTCGCTGTTTTCGCAGACCTGGAAGCAATCGCAGATGGATTGAATCCTTTCACGATCAACCAGACCGCGAAAACCATTTCTTGCAAAGCTAATGGAATTTCAATAAGTGTATAAATCGTCGAGGTCGAACTATAGCCGAACAATGGTAAAAAGCCTGATGCTAAATACAATATAGCTCCAAGAAAACCCCAGCCCGATATCCATCGAGGAATGAGTTTTGATCGATATAAGATGGAATTTAACATTAAAGCACTTAGGCTAAAAACGATAGCTGAACACACACCTCCCCCCCATTCACGTACTGCTAGTAATAAAGTGCCTAAGGTTTGAAAATAGGAAGCATCCGGAGCTCCTGCTTTTACAAATTCCTGACTTATTGTCAATAGTGTAAGAAGGCTGATTACACCAACAGTAAAGAGTATGGCCTCAATTGTTCTGGTAACAACGAACCCAAGAGCAAAGGTTTTATGTTGAATTTTTAAAACTTGGTAGAGCCAAATTGCAATACCAAGAATCAGGATAGCCATGCTAAATTCTAAGAGCGCTTGTATGATCAATTTGTTTTCATTCGCTGGAAGATTGGCCAGATAATCTGGAGCAGCTAAATTAGGCCCAAAAACCTTACTTAGTATGGCTGCTACCGTCGCTCCTATATAAAATACTCCCACACTTATTGCGGTCTTTCTGTTTGTATTCATTTTTTATCTCCTTTTTTTGAACGATATGGATGAGTTTCATTGATTTGGGTTGAATAAAATTGTGGTCGCCACCCTGATCTCAAGGGCTGAAATAGGCTAGAAATGCTATCAAAGGCAAACCTCCTTTCCAAGTAGCTTTTATCTATTTACTATTTGACGTCTGACTGATCCACCTGGCCGTGTTCGAGAGGACTGACCGAGACCAATGGCATGCCTAAATCACGTACTTTTTTTAGCAATCCATGCAACGCGGCCTGGTCAATTACCGTGCCGGTCAAAAGCGTGTTGCCGTCCTCTTCCAACGTGATGGTCAAGCCACCAAACCAGTCGCTCCACCGGTCATCCAGGTGTCCCTTGATGCGAATCTCGTAAAGTCCAGATTTGTCATGGTATTCAGGTAATGCGTGTGTTTCACTCATGCTGCGCCTCGTGCAATTTTCTCAGTTTGGATAAATGTCTACAGTTTTGCATTCATTCTTTTCTTCAACCAAAGGATACAAGAAAATATGATGAGGCGTCATCATTACATGTGATGAAGGAGGTGATGATTTATTGATCGGAGGGCTGTGAGGGAAACAAAAAAGGTCCAGCAGGTGACTCAAAACCCCTGCCAGGACCGTGGATTTATAAATGAGTAATTGTTACAACAAATCGAGTTCTTCGGCGCGGTGGACGGCAGCCCGGCGATTGTTCACCCCCAGCTTGGTGTAAATGTTTTGGGTGTGGGTACGCACGGTGCTCAGAGACACCATGCATTCACGGGCAATTTCTGGGCCGTTCAAATCGGTTCTGAGCAGCCTGAGCATTTCCAGCTCACGTTCGCTCAGCGGCTCGATCAAGAGCTGAGTGAAAG
>JBGQAS010000187.1:0-4856 GCA_041494435.1 Anaerolineaceae bacterium
AGAATTACCACCTCCGTGATATGTTGGATACCCTGATTACCAGCCTGGTGATGTTTGCCATCTTTTTTGCCATCTTTGGTACCGTTTTTGGGTACTTCGTCAATGGCGTTCTGCAATCCTATTGGCCTCTCCTGCTCGTAGTTGCAGGTGTGCTGATCCTAGTCCGCGGTTTGTTCCGCATCAAGAAAGCATAAGGAGAATCTCATGGGTCGAAGAAATCTTTTTTGGGGAATCCTGGTCCTGATCATTGGTTTGATCTTCCTGGTCATCTCCTTGGGATGGCTCAAGGGAGTCAACGGTTGGTCCTTGATCTGGCCGGTGGCATTGGTTTTCATTGGCGTTTGGTTCCTTGTATCCAGTCTCACCCGCAAACAACGCCCCTTGGAAAGGCACGACCTGGCAATCAACAAGGAAAATGACCAGTCAGTTGCCATCAAACTGGAATATGGTGCAGGCAAGTTGGAATTAGGACCAAGCGAGAACCCGGCTGTGTTGGTCGAAGGTGCTCTCCTCGGCGAATTCGCCCAGGTTGTAACCCGGGACGGCAACAAAGCAAACATCAAATTATCTGCCGGACCTCACATGTTCATGGACTGGCCGAATACGATGGGTTCCCATGGTTTGGATTGGAAGCTCAGCTTGAACAAGGACCTGCCGATGGACTTATCCATTGAGTCAGGCGCAAGTGAATCCATCTTCAACCTGACCGACCTGAAGGTAACCAATCTCAAATTGGGGACGGGAGCCAGCTCGAACAAGATCTATTTACCAGCTAAAGCAGGATCCACCCAGGTCAAGGTGGATGCAGGTGCTGCTTCCATTGACATTTTCATCCCACAAGGAGTTGCGGCTCGTATCAAGCTCGACTCTGCCATTTCTGGCAACAAAGTCGACAATACCCGCTTCCCCTGGAACGGGAAAGTATACGAATCACCTGATTATGAATCCGCACAAAATAAAGTAGAGATCAAGATCAGTTCAGGTGTTGGTTCGATAAATATTAAGTAGGAGAGGAAATCATGAAACTGAATTGGAGAATTTTGTTGGGCGTAATCGTCCTGGTATTCGGGGCTTTGTTGCTCCTTCAACAACTGAACGTCATCGCCATCCATGGTGACATCTGGACCTTCATCATATCCGCCTTCTTTGCCACCGCCGGAGTAGCATTTTTGTTGGTTCTCATTTCCAACAAGAAGAACTGGTGGGCGGCCATCCCGGGTATGACCCTGATTGGGTTGGCGTTTTTGATCGGTTCCTCTATTCTGTTCCCTGGATTAGCATCTGCTGATATTGCTCCAGCAATCTTCATGGCTTTCATCGGCGCAGCCTTTTGGATCGTCTATTTTCTTGATATCCAAAATTGGTGGGCAATCATCCCCGGTGGAACGTTGCTTTCCATTGCGGCATTGATCGCAGTCGGGTCAGCGGGTAACGGTAACCTGGGTGTTGGATTCATGTTCACGGGCATGGCTTTGACCTTTGGCCTGGTGGCATTGCTTCCCAATGGTGCCAGGCGGTTGAACTGGGCTTTCATTCCGGCAGGTGTGCTAATGGTGATGGGACTTGCCTTCCTTTTCTCTGTAGGAAGCTGGTTCCGATACTTGCTGCCCGGTGGTCTGATTGTCGTTGGTATCTTCTTGATCGTATTAACTGTTTTGCGTCGAAAAAAAGTTTAAGGGAGTTTTCTCATGACTAAAAGATTATACAGAAGTCAGTCCGGTGCCATGTTGGGGGGCGTTTGCGCCGGTCTGGGTAAGTATTTGAACATCGATGTAATATGGATTCGGTTGTTCTTTGTTCTGCTCGCAGTCACCAGCGGATTTGGGATTCTCGCCTACCTGGTGCTATGGGTTGTTGTCCCCCGCGAAGACCAGGTTACCAGCATGGACGGCGTAACCGTCATCCAGCCCACGGATTTCAGCGACAAAGCCCATATGATGGGTGATGAGATCAAAGTTGCAGCCTCGAAGGATAATGCCAAGTTGCCCCTGTACATCGGCATCGGGTTGATTGTTCTAGGTGGTTTTGCCTTCCTGAATACCCTGCCCTTCGCCTGGGTTCACTATATCAAGAACCTCGTTTTATGGCCGGCAATTCTTATCCTGGCCGGGGCGGTGTTGATCATCCGCGGGTTCAAAGGAGATAAATAACCATGGAAAATAAACCACAACCTACTCTTCCTCCGGAACGTCAACACAGGCACTTCCCCATTTTTTGGCCGTTGCTCCTCATCGCGGTCGGGATCTTCCTCTTCCTGAACAGCGCTCATATGCTGCCGGGGAATACCCTCGATACGCTCCTAAAACTGTGGCCGCTGCTACTGGTGATCGCGGGTTTGGATGGCTTTATTAACCACGGCGGGTTCGTCTGGTCCGTTCTACTCGCCGGATTGGGTGGTATCTTCCTGCTTGCGAATTTTGGATACATCCAGGTTTCTGTATGGACGGTCGTGCTTCGCCTGTGGCCAGTTCTGTTGATAGCCTTGGGCCTGGATCTTCTCATCGGACGGCGACGCACCTGGGTTTCCTGGGTGGCAGGCATTGTCATCGGTCTCGTTCTGGTGGGAGGCATTTTCTGGTTTGCCAGCACCTACTCCGGCGGACAGGCAATCAGGATTGAATCGTTTACTCAACCACTGGGGGGTGCCAAATCTGCCGATGGCAGCATTTCCATGACCGCTGGCAACCTTAGTCTAACCGGTGGAGCTGCTTCCACGAATGTTCTCGAAGCCAAGCTGGGATTACGCACCAATCAGAGCTTCAGCCAATCCAGCAGTGTTCAAAATGGAGTCAACAATTTTTCCATCCGTGACTCCAGCAATTTCACAGTTTATCCCTTTGATCTCTCCAACTATACTTGGGATGTCAAAGTTAATAAGTCCGTTCCATTGATTTTGAATGTAGACATGGCTGCTGGTCAGATGGATTTGGATTTCAGTGCCTTGAAACTTACTTCTTTCACCGTGAAAATCGCTGCAGGCACACTCAACCTCATTCTGCCCGATACCGGTCAGTACAACGGTGTGTTGGATGGTGCAGCAAGCACAATGAACATCACGATCCCTGCCAACGGTAAATTGTGCCTTCAATCCGAAACAGCCGTGACCATTTTCACTGTACCTTCAGGGTTCAACCGGACCGCCGATTGCGGAAAAACAGGGGTACCTTCACTGGACATTAAAAATGCTGTTGGTGTGGTAACTGTTGCATTTGCAAAATAATCCATCTTTTCAAAACAGCAGAGAGATCTGCTGTTTTGTTTTAATCTTGATTGAACGCCCATGTGAAACGAGTATTTCTCATGTCATAATGTGATAATATCTGGGAGTCATAAATCGGAAAACGGATTGGATGAATCCCGGATTTGCGGGAACTTTCTGGATGCATCACCGTCTAAGGTATATATTCCAAAAAAGGAGTTCTCTATGAAAACCAAAATCACACTTCTGCTGATCAGCCTGGTTGGAATCATTGCCCTCGCAGCTTGTTCAGCAACCAGCGGAGGTACGCCTTCCGTCAACAACATGCCAACCCGGACCGTCAACGTGAATGGTTTCGGCCAGGTATACGTAACTCCAGATGTAGCTTACGTGAACATCGGAGTTCAAAACCAGGGTGATTCTGTGACTACCGTATTGGATGACAATACCGCCCAAGCGCAAGGGATCCGCACAGCCCTGGCTGCCCTCGGTGTCGCTGATCAGGATATCCAGACATCAGGTTTCAACGTATATCCCAATAACACCTATGACCAGACCGGTACCGGTCAGATCACCGGAACATATTATGTTGCCAATAATACGGTCTATGTGACTGTCCGTGACCTAAGCAAGTTGGGCAAGATCCTGGATGCAACCGTCAAAAGCGGCGCAAACACCATCAACAGCATTACCTTCAGTGTTTTGGACCAATCCAAGGCGCTTGAAAAAGCCCGCCAACTGGCAGTTGAAGATGCCCAGAGCCAGGCTCAGCAATTGGTCGATTTGACCGGTGCCAAACTGGGACCTGTGCAGTACATCAGCATCAGTTCCTACCAAGTGCCCATCCCGATTTATGAAGGCAAAGGTGGCGGCGGATACTCAGCTGCGAATACCAGTTCCGTGCCTGTATCATCTGGTCAAATGACCATCAGTGTCAACGTCAATATCACCTACGAAATCAAGTAATCCCACCTGACGAAGGTCGGAAACAAAAACGAGAACGATTGCCCATCGTTCTCGTTTTCTATTATCCTCAACGAATTTCCTAGATCAAAAACCAGGTTACTAGATAGAAGCCTATAATGGCAGCCCACAAATAGGAATCGATCCTATCCAGGAACCCACCATGCCCGGGGATCAACTGGCTGGAGTCTTTTTGTCCAAATTGACGCTTCAGCATACTCTCTCCAAAATCCCCCATCGGGCAAAGTGTGCTGATGATCACACCCAGTAATATCCCCTTTTGCCAGGTAATGGCTGGTACGAAGGAATGAAACCACAAGGCAAAACCTGTTGCCGCCAGGGTTCCGATAACAATCCCACCAAGGTACCCTTCCCAGGTTTTTTTCGGGCTGACAATGGGCATCATCTTGTGTTTTCCAAATGCGCTGCCGATGAAAAAGGCACCCGCATCTGCCAGGGCGATTGCCAGCAGTACTAGAAGCGTCCAGAATTGACCCCCACTGACTTGGCGAATGGAAATGATATAACTTGCTATCCACCCAACGTAGAAAATGGAACCAATGGTGATCACAAAATCGATGGCACCAGTCTTGACTCCACGGTCAAATGCAATGGTGTGATAAGCCAGGGCAATAAGCCCCAAACCACCCAGCAAAGCTGCACTTCCTTCGATCCCGGTTATCATCCGTATGAC
>JBGQAS010000010.1:0-15655 GCA_041494435.1 Anaerolineaceae bacterium
GATCTTTTGGCGAAAAACCTCCTTCAAGCGGGTGTAAATCATGGAGATTCCTTCGCATTATGTTTGATCAATGATTGGAAATTCATTCTGGCATTTTTTGCCATTCTTAAAACTGGCGCAGTTGTCGTGGGTATCAATCCGATGTTGAAATTGGACGAGATCACCCAGATGTTGAGAAAATCGCATGCTCGATGGTTGATCACCGACACTAATCTGGTCCAGGTATCTCAGATAAAAAATGTTGGGTTGAGCTTGAAAGGTATCATTCTTGCAGATTCTAAACCCGCAAGTGAAGATCAGAGAACCACGGTTTCAAAGGTTAAAACAATTTATCTTTCAGACCTTATTAGCAGAGAATCTCATTTTGATTTCAAATTTCCTCATATATCGGCTGATTCACCTGCCATTTTTCAATTCACAGGTGGAACAACGGGTTCACCCAAGGCAGCGATTGGGACACACTTTAATTTAGTCGCGAATGTTATCCAATTCAGGAATTGGCTTCGTGATTTGAACGATGGGGAAGAAACTATGCTGGCTGCCATCCCGCTGACGCATGTATACGGCTTGGTGCTAGCCATGTGCTTGGGAGTTTATCTTGGTTCAAGAATTATCTGCATCTCAAACCCGAGAGACATGAAATTGATTATTCAGAACATCGAGAAATACAAGGTGACTGTATTCCCGGCAGTTCCAAACCTTCTTTTTGGAATAGTGAACGAGAGCCGTAGTCGGACGCAAAAGCCATACTTGGATTCACTCAAAGTGATCATCTCTGGCTCTTCGCCTCTTCATCCCGCTATTCAAAAGGAATTCAACGCCTTGATAAAAGGCAGCCTTGTGGAGGGATACGGCTTATCCGAAGCTCCGACTGCTTCTCATTGCAACCCAGTCAAGGGGGTTCACAAACCTGGATCGATTGGACTGCCTTTGCCAGATGTGGATTGTCGGGTCGTGAAGATTGAGAATAACAAAATTAATATAAAGACAGGTGAAATGGGGGAGTTATTGATCAAAGGGCCCCAGGTTATGCAAGGCTATTATAAAAACCTGGGTGAGTCGCAAAAGGTTTTAAAGAATGGATGGCTCTACACGGGTGATATCGTTAAAATGGATTCCGAAGGTTATTTCTACCTGATTGACCGTAAAAAGGATGTCATCAAGGTCAGCGGATTTCAAGTTTGGCCTCGTGAAGTAGAGGATGTACTGACCTCTCATCCTTTCATAAAGGAAGCAGGGGTGGTGGGAGTAAAGGACAAAAGGCAAGGAGAGAAGGTGGTTGCCTGGATTGTGACATACCCGAATACCAATATTACCAAAGAGGAACTTCGAATTTGGTGTCGCGATAGACTAAGTACTTTCAAAGTTCCATCTGAATTTGAGTTCTTGAACGCCTTACCCCGAACTCCCGTAGGGAAAATTTTACGAAGAGAATTGGTTACATTGAAAAAAGACCCCGGATAATTCCGGGGTCTTTGATTATTTATTGTCGTTCAGGACAGGTGTCCCGCTTTTCTTTTCGACGGGGGTTGGGAAAATTGCCAGGAACTCATCACGAGTAAGGGTTTCCACTTCCATCAGTTTCTTCGCGACGGCATCCAGTTTGCCGCGATATTTCTTAAGCAGTACTCGTGCTTTCTCGTAAGAATCATCGACAAGCTTTTTTACTTCCTGGTCTATTTGTTCAGCAACCGCTTCGGAATAATCCTTCTGTTCGGAAATTTCCCTTCCGAGGAAGATCAACTCTTCTTTTTGTCCATAAACCATGGGACCCAGGCCTTCACTCATCCCCAGCCGGGTAACCATCTGGCGGGCAATTTGGGTTGCCCTTTCAATATCGTTGGATGCGCCTGAAGTAATATCATCAAAAACCATTTGTTCAGAGGCTCTGCCACCCAGGCTGCCGATAATCTCAGCCAACAATTTTTTCTTGGATTGCAATCTTCGGTCTTCTGTTGGTAAAGCCAATGTGTATCCGCCAGCAAGACCTCGCGCAACTATCGTGACCTTTTGCACCGGGTCTGCTTCAGGAAGAGCGTTCATCACAACAGCATGGCCCGCTTCATGGTAAGCAATGATCTGTTTTTCTTCTGCGTTGATGAGCCGGCTCTTGCGTTCCGGACCGGCTATCACGCGTTCAATCGCTTCTTCAAATTCTTCCTGTTCGATCACTTTTTTATTTCGTCGTGCTGCCAGGATGGCTGCTTCGTTGACCAGGTTTTCAATATCAGCACCTACAAATCCCGGAGTCGCACGGGCGATCAAGTTGAGATCAACTGCGGGCGCCAGGGGTTTACCTTTGACATGGACTTTCAGGATAGCTTCCCTGCCTTTTACATCTGGGCGATCGAGCACTACTCGGCGATCAAACCGACCAGGTCGAAGCAAAGCTGGATCCAGAATATCAGGGCGGTTTGTGGCTGCCATGATAATGACATTCGTATCCGTGTCAAAACCATCCATCTCAACCAGCAACTGGTTCAGGGTCTGTTCACGTTCGTCGTGGCTTCCACCCAGCCCGGCACCACGCTGTCGACCAACTGCATCGATTTCATCAACGAAGACGATACAAGGAGAATGCCGTTTCGCTTGGTCAAATAGGTCACGCACACGGCTTGCACCTACACCGACGAACATTTCAACGAATTCAGAACCGGATATTGAGAAGAAAGGTACTCCTGCTTCGCCGGATACAGCCTTGGCTATTAATGTCTTGCCTGTTCCTGGAGGACCCACAAGGAGCACGCCTTTGGGGATGCGAGCTCCGAGGGCAATGAATTTTTGGGGTTCTCGCAGGAATTCGACAACTTCACGAAGTTCTTCCTTGGCTTCTTCAACTCCAGCGACATCTTCAAAGGTCACAGTGGGTCTGTCACCGCTAAACATGCGGGCGCGGGATTTACCAAAAGACATAGCTGCGTTGTTCCCGCTTTGAGCCTGCCGAAAGATGAAAAAGAAGAGAACTCCGAAAAGGACAAAAGGAATGATATATCCCAGAGCCGACAGGATGCCCACCCATGGACTTGGCGGATTGACTTGGATGGAAATCTTATCCGGAATGAGTGAAGCATCGGTTACACCCAGGTCTTTTAACTGTTGGATCAGGGTGGTGGAAGTTTCCTTTGTGGTCTCACGTTGCGTGCCAGTGTTTGCATACGTGGCCGTGATCGTGTCACCATCAATCTCAATCTTGGATACAAGCCCATTTTGAATATCAGCAGCTAACTGGTTGATCGTCAATACAGGTTGAGAGCTGCCGCTGTTGAAATTGAAAAAGATCAAAGCAACGATAGCTATGAAAAGCAAAATGTAGATTATGAAAGATGAATTCCTAGACGTCACAAATACCTCCGGTCTGCCCATGCAGACCAAGTTCATAATATATGCGATTATACCAAGTCAGATGCAAATATTTCATCATAATTCTTAGCTACTTATAGGATTAATGTTTTTCATATATTACCAAGTGGTAAAAAAAGTCCCCGTAAGGGGACTTGGCGTCAATCAGGTTTAGACTCTTGTGACGTATTTTCCCGTACGAGTGTCAACTCGGATGGTATCTCCCTCATTGATGAAATAAGGGACATCTACTTGTGCGCCGGATTCAACCGTGACTTTCTTGGTAACTCCCGTGGCAGTATCACCCCTGACCGCCATTTCCGAATGGGTGACTAGGAGATCAACAGAGGTCGGAAGTTCTACATCAATGGGTTCTTCCTGGTAATAGACAATTTTGGCTTCAATCCCAGGTTTAAGATAACCAACATACTCACCAAGAATATTTTTATGAATACCGGGCTGCTCGAAGGTCTGCGTATCCATAAAATAATACAAATCACCGTCGTTGTACATGTACTGCATGGTCCGGCCTTCCAGGTGAATATCCTGGATTCGGTCGCCGGATTGGAAAGTTTTTTCGAGCGTAGTCCCTGTTCGCAGATTTCTGGCTTTGATCCGGATCGTAGCATTTCCTCTTCCGGGTTTATTAAAACTATATTCAATTACTTTGAAAATGTTACCATCGGTTTCAAAACACACACCTTTGCGAAGTTCGTTCACATCAATCATAAAATGGCCTCTTGTTCCATGAATATACCGAAGCCGATTATAGCTCATGGGGGAAGGGCTGGCAAGAAAAAAGGTGATGGCCTGTATGTGACCATCACCTTTTTTCAAAACATATATCAAGATGTTATGCCATTTTTGGTTCGATCAACCCTAGAGTCCCATCTCGACGGACATAAAGCACGTTAATTGAGTCTGTAGTGATGTTATAAAAAAGGAAGAAGTTTTCATGAGCCAATAATCTCATCTGCTCAATGGCTTCCTGTTCATCCATGGGTTCTAAGATAAATTGCTTTCTACGCATAATGGTAGGCAGGGTTTCTTCCTCAATGGGCATTCGTTCTTCAGCTGCTTCTTCGGTTCGAGCGGCTCCCGTTCGAATGTGCTGCCGTTTCCCCTTGAATCGCTCGATCTGACGGCTCAACTTATCCATTGCATTGTCAATGGAAGTTAGGGTATCATCGGCTCTTTCTTCTGTCCGCAGGATGAATCCTTTCCCATGCAAGGTGATTTCTGTCACTTGGCGGTCGGCTGGTTCACGAGCTGATTTTGCATATGAGAGAACTACATGGGCATTATCTATGTCACCTAACAATCGACTTATCTTTTCGAATTTCTTCAGTACGTAGGTTCGGATCCTGTCGGTCAATTCCATGTTCTTTACTGTGATTTCTATATTTTCCAACATGACGCCCTCCTTTTGTTTTTAATTGTAGCGATGAATGAAAATCAAATCAAATCAGATTTTCGTTAATCTTGAAGTGTTGATTGGAATGCGAAGGAGTTTTCGCCAGAGTAAGGCCATAGACTTCCTGTGCTCCTTGATCCCGTAACGCCTTGGCGCATTCCATGAGGGTTGCACCTGTCGTTGTCACATCGTCAAGAACCAACACTTTCATTCCGGAAGCTCTTGATTGTCCCAGAAAGGCATCTTGGATATTCTTCTGACGCTCGCTTCTGGAAAGCCCAACCTGTGAAGAGGTGTTTCGCTTCCGTTGTACAAGATTGGGTATAAATGGCTTTTGGATTGCCCAGGCAAAGGGTCTGGCAAACAGGAAGGCTTGGTTGTAACCTCTTTCAAAATATCTTTCCCGAGAAAGGGGGATGGCGGTCACAACATCTATTGGCCATTTCAGTTCGTGCTGGTATTTTTCTATCAATAATCCGCATAATTCTTCAGCAAGGCCCATATCTTGATGGTATTTCACCCGGTGGATGGCAGCACGTAAGGGTCCGCGAAAATATCCATATGATCGGATTGCTTTACTTAAGGGAGCTTTTTTCTTACAGTACTCGCATAACTCTCTCCCTTTTTGAGGTTCCCCACAAAGAGGGCAAATGGAATCGGGCAAACGTTCGATTTTCGACATACATTCCGAACAAATTCGGGTTCCAGGTTTCCCACAGGCAACACATTGGGGCGGGAAAATAAAATCCAGCCCCTGCCAGAGTGCATGGTAGAGGCGGAATTTTCTTGGGTACAAATGCTAACCTTTGTTAAAGTTTTTTAAGGGAGCAGAGACAAGAGCGCCGAATGTAGCAGCTTCAGCGCAGCAGGTGTGATAAGTACGATGATTAGAGCCGGGAAAATGAGCAATGCCATAGGGATAAGCATTTTGATAGGAGCCTTTCGGGCTTCCTCTTCGGCTCGTTGCCTTCTCTTTACTCGCATCTGGTCAGCTTGAATGTGCAAAACTTTGGAAAGACTGACCCCCAAGAGTTCACTTTGAATGACTGCAGCTACAAAACTGGTCATTTCAGCCAATCCAATCCGGGCCGCCATGTCGCGCAATGCATCTCGTCGGATTTTTCCAAGTTGAATTTCCTGGATAACTCGGGCGAATGCCAGGGAGAGGTCGGAAGTCCATTTCTCAGCCACTTTTTGGATGGCTGCATCGAATCCCAGCCCTGCTTCCACACAAATCGTGAGCAAATCCAGCGCATCTGGCATGGCTCTGCGGACATTTTTCTGTCGTTTCTTAATTCTTTGTGAGAGATAAAGCTGTGGATAAACAAAACCAAGTACGGAGGCAACAATCACCAGCAGAACTTTAATCCCTGAACTTGTATTGACTTTAAGAAGTGTGAAAAACAATAGAACAATCCCACCAAACGCAAGCACGCCTACAAATTGGAGGGCGAGAAAAACCGTAGGGTCCAGCCTGGATGAGGTTCCAGCCAATTCCAACTTTCTTTCGATACTATTAAGATAGTTTTGAGGGGTGAAGCGGGTGGCGAGTTTTCCCAAGCTGCGGGCAATGGGGAAAAGGACCCGTTCAGAGAAGGGCTGGGACATCTCGATTTTCTCAAGATTTACCTCTTCCCCTTTGCTGGTCAATTCCTCGAGACGCTGTTGAAGGATTTTTTCGTCCACCGTGCCGGGGTTACGCAGACCAATAATGGTCAAAATAACTGCTGCTAAAACAATAACAACGGCAACTACAATAATGACAATCATTTACAGCTCCATCTCTTTACACATCTATCTTGCCCATTTGGCGCATGGCAAAATATCCCCCAATAATAAGAAGGAAAGAACAACCAAGTGCAACATAACCGCATGGAATGGGAGTATTGGACGCAGGGTTGAAGAACTCTTGCATGTAATCTGGGTTGATCAAGTAGAGGATCAGGACCACGAAAACAGGCATCAGGGATAGCACTTGCCCTGAAAAATTCTGCTGAGAGGTCAGCACACGGATTTCGCCCTTGATTCGGACGCGTTCGCGAATGGTGAAGGAAATTGTATCCAGGATTTCTGCGAGGTTACCACCGACTTCCCGCTGCACATTCATGGCGGTTATGGTCATATCGAGGTCATCGCTCGGGATCCTGCGAAGGAGGTTATCCAAAGCTTTTTCGGTAGGTACACCCAATGACATTTCTTGCACCACCCGGTGAAATTCGTCACAGATAGGTGCGGGGAGTTCCTTGCTGACAGCTTCCAAGGCTTGCATGACGGAATATCCAGCCCGAAGACCATTTACCACCAAGTTCAACATATCGGGAAGCTGTTCGTTGAATTTGATCAAACGCTTGGATTGCTGCCTTTTCACATACATCCTGGGAAGGAATGACCCAACGATTGCCCCAACCAGACCCAAAAGTATGGATTGCTTGCCCAGATACCAAAGCAACCCACCAACCAGGAAGGCAGCAATGATCATCAGGGCGATGTACTCACCGGGTTTGAATTTGAGATCAGCCCGGGCTAATTCTTTCGAAATTCGCTCCCCATAAGAGGAACGCTGTACTCTACGGTTGATCCAGTCTGTTAAGAGGGTATTGGATTTCTTTTCTTCTACGATCGGTTTTTCTTCCCCGGCAAACCTTCCGATTCGTTCATCCACTTCCGAACGTTGGGATCGTAGAGATACAACCAACCCGACCACCAATGCAACCAGTAAAACCCCTCCGCCTATGATCAGAATCATTGTCAGATCCATTTTGTATCCTTTGGCTTTCTTTCTATACCATTAAAAGTTTCTTCTCTCTCCCGGGGAGAAGATATTTGCCGGCAGATGAGCCCCCGCAGTTTCTAATTTGTCCATGAATTTGGGCCGTAAACCTGTTGCGTGCAATCTGCCTCGGATTTTGCCATTATCAATTCCGGTTTGTTCGAAGACAAATACATCGGTTAAGGTAATGATTTCGCCTTCCATCCCGACTACTTCCGTCAAGTTCACCACTTTTCGACTACCATCTCTCATTCTTTCAACGTGGATGATCATATCAATGGCAGAAGAGACTTGCTCGCGAATGGCACGGATGGTAAGGTCCATTCCAGCCATCAAGACCATGGTCTCCAAACGGGAAAGAACATCACGAGGACTGTTGGCATGTGCGGTGGTCATGGAACCATCATGACCTGTGTTCATGGCCTGGAGCATATCCAGGGCAGCCTCATCACGGATTTCGCCCACGATGATGCGATCCGGCCTCATGCGGAGGGCGTTAATCACGAGTTGGCGAATGGTAATTTCACCACGGTTCTCGATGTTGGGTGGACGGGATTCCAATGTGACCACATGTTCCTGGCGCATCTGAAGTTCCGCTGCGTTTTCAATGGTGATGACTCGTTCATCCTCTGGAATGAATCCGGAGATCACATTCAGTAATGTGGTTTTACCAGAACCAGTTCCACCGGAAATTACAATATTCAGTCTGGATTCAACACACGCTTGAACGAATGTGACGAATTCAGGTGTGAACGTTCCAAACTGGATCATCTGGTCAACAGTGATGGGGTTTCGGGAAAACTTTCGAATAGTCAGGACCGGTCCTACGAGGGAAATGGGAGGGATGATGGCATTCACACGTGAACCATCGGGCAAACGGGCATCGACATAGGGTGAAGATTCATCAATACGGCGGCCTAATGGTGACACAATGCGCTCAATGATCCGCATGACATGATCGTTCGATTCAAATGTGAGAGGCACCCGTTGGATTTTGCCAAAACGCTCGACGTAGATGTTCTTTGCACCGTTCACCATGATTTCTGTGATGGAGTCTTCATCCAGCAAGGGTTGCAATGGTCCAAAGCCCAAGATTTCAGCAGAAATCTGTTCAAACAAGCGTGCCCGTTCTGCTCTCGAAAGGACAATATTCTCTTCAGTAAGGATTTGTTCAAAAAGGTCTTGGATTGTCTTGCGGACTTCGAGAGTTTGCGTAACATCCATCGAAGGGTCTAGACCAGCCAGCAGTTTGGTTTGAACGCGGTTCTTTAAATCCTGGTAGGTTTCCTGGGATGTTGTGATCCCTGCCGAGGAAAGTTTTTTCATTGTCGGTGAAGTAAAGGAGGTTGAAGCTCCGCCAGGTTTGGCTGGGGAATTGCTATCTCCGGGTTGGACTCGTCTAAGAATGGACATGGATACCTCTAATATTCTACTTTCTCAGCCCACGTTTTAATTCAAGGGGTTCTTCCAATTCCTTGCATTTGTCGACAATAAGTTCAGCCAGGGAAATGATACTCCGGCTGATGGGCAGGGTCTTATTATCCAACATGAATGGGATTCCCCGATTCACAGCGAGCAACGGGGTCCGTTCATCATAAGGTATGGAATTGACCACTTTTTGTTTTAAGCTCTCACCGATTTTTTCAGGTGTAATGGCAATGCGTTTATCCCATTTGTTCATAATGAAAAGGATACGGTCCCGGGGAATACCCCCAGAATCAGCCAGGGAAAGGAATTGATGACAATTCTTCAAAGCAGGAATTTCCTGGTTGGTGATCAGGAGAATGAAATCAGCGGTATCAATCGAGGCTTGTACGATATCTGTCAGTATAGATGTTGTATCGATGACAATGTAGTTGTACATACGTCTTAAAAAATTCAATAGTTTATTGAACTGTTCTCCGCTTACCTGGGCAGCAAGTTCGGGTCGGGCAGGGGCGGCCATGATATTCAGACCCGTTGCTTGATGGTTGATAATCACATCTTGGATGAGCTCAGAATCCAATTCATCGATGCTGGGCATTAAATCGATCAGGCTGTTTTTCCCCTGTTCATTAATAAATACTGCCACATCTCCGAATTGTAAATTCCCGTCAATGAGCAAAACTCGGCACGAGGGGCTTTGCAATGCAAAGGCTAGATTTGTGGCAATGGTAGTTGTGCCTACCCCGCCTTTTGGACTATAAGTCACCAGGACTTTGCCAGCTATTCCCATCCCACCGAGTTGTTGAGTAGAGCCGGGAGCAGCACCGGGTTGGATGGTGGGATAGAATTTGGATTTTTCTTCCTGTGCTACAGCTCCGGCACGGCGGATTGCACTGGTTAATTCATCGATCATGGGAGGTTTGGAAAGGAAATCCCTTGCTCCCGCTTTCATAGCGTTCCGCATGTAATTCTGATCGGATTGGACGGACAGGATGATTACCTGGACCTGAGGAACTTTCTTACGAATGATCTCGGTCGCAGTAATGCCATCAATATCGGGCATGTTGATGTCCATGATGGCGACATCCGGTTTTAATTGTTGGCAAAGGTCGATGGCTTCCTGGGCGGTGCGAGCGACTCCCACTACTTCGATATTTTGATCGAATTGCACCATCCGTTTGATGTTTTCGCGTGTTTCCGCGATGTCATCAACGATAATCACACGAATCTTATCTTGCCCCGTCATAGATTCACCTTTGGATAAGTTTTAGGGTTGAACAACAATAGATTTGCGAAACCTTTCTATCGAGTTCCTAAGGATTCCAGTAATAAGTCACGATTTGTTGGGAATATTCCATAAGGCAACTGAGCCGGTAACTGGATATTCTTTTGATCCATCACAAATTGCATGGTGACGGAACTGGTATTGATGGTTTGTAGGTCACCAGCACTACGTAATGCCAACGCTAAAGGAACTCCCACCTGCCGTAAGTATTCCAACGTCACAGCATCTTGTGGAGAAACGATAATGGTAACGTGATCCGGCAAGGTGGGTGTGGCGACAACTGGAATGTTCCCACCACTTGTAGATGATTGGGTTTGGTCGGCTGTAGGAACCGTAGCCCCTTGCAATGGAAATTCACCGACAGACAAAATCACTGCATCGGAGATTACAGTATTACAGGAAAATGACGGTCTTTGAGCACCTGAGGCTACCACATAAAGGGGTTGGTTTAGGTTCGGATCGATATCAATCCGACCTTGGATTGAATTAGCACCCGATGTTGAAATATTCATCACGGCTGTAGATGGTCCACCTTTGGGATCAGGCCCAGGCAGAGTGATAGTGGAAGTCCAATTGGGAAGAATGGTTTGAAAAGATTGGTCCAGGCGAACCAGGCTCAAGCATCCGATGACCATTACATGATCACCTACTTGGGGAGCAAAAGACACCGAATTGTCTTTGTCGATGGCAATGGAATAAGCTGTCATACCAGCGGGAATCAGGAAGGATGTCATGGAACCGGTGGGAACATCCACTACCATGCTTGCCGTAAGAGGTACTCTCGCATCCAGGTTATACCTGGCGCGTTTTCCGACGACAGAATTAATATCCGTAAAAAAGGTACCTTCCACGAGTTGGTTCCGGGGATATGGAATGGTGGTCAGCACATCCGGGGATATAACAACCCCTTGTGAAATGGTTTGAGTTGTAATTACAATATTCACCATCTCTCCCAGCGGGACAGGAGTTGGTTGATTTGAAACCTGCTGAGTGGGTGCTTTATTCCGGGAGACTAGGACCAATACCAGAACCACTGCTAAAACAAGGATCAAGACGATATATATGATGATCCTGTTTGATTTTTTTCCTCCAGCAGCCATCTTTTCCTCCTCCAATGGTAATATCTTGGTTTATTATACGTCAATAATAAATATTCGAACTAAAGCAAATATGTGCATAATTCATGCCATGTAAATGACTAAAGATCAACATCTAAATGATTCTGTTGAATGGTTCGAGGGCTCCCCTTTTTAAATCTGTACACAGCAACAAATATGTAGATTAAGTCACTTTATTATAAATATAATAGGGGACTTTTCAAGAATATAGGATTTACAGAAACCTTACAAAGCAGGGTTCGTATATAGTTTTTGAGGAAAAGGATAGATTGAACCGAGGTTTGTTTAAAGCTATAATCACGGTACAAGAAAATAGGAGGACCAATGAGTGATATTATGGATCGTGTGGTTGGGGAGCAGGATTTCTTCAAAAAGCTCCTAAGCAAAATTCCCGGTTTCAAGGGGTATATTGAACGGAATCATCGTCGAGAAGCGGACAAATTGCTGCGTGAAACCATTGCAGATGGTTTCGAAGCCCAATGGGCTCGAATTTCCTCTTTGCAGCGTGATCTTGTGAACCAGGGCGGTTTGGAATACGTCGATGACTTGGAAAATGCTGCTATCAAAATTCGCCAATTCATTGATCGAATCCGCAGAGCTGCCTATGGTTATGCAGGTTTGTTTGATGCCATCAAAGTGAATGAAGAAGAATTGGCACAGATTTATCAATATGACCTGGCTTTGGTCAATTCAATCGATGAGGTTGGCCGGGCAGTGGATAATGTCGAAGCATCTATTGGATCTGATGGGCTGCCGGCAGCTATCCGAAACCTGACCACGCTAAGCCAGTCTTGCGTCGACGCATTCAACCGCCGGTCACAGGTTATCCTTTCCGCTATCGGAGAAGATACAGGCAGTCAAACTACGCCTCCTCCCGTTCCGACTGATCAGCCACCCACGAAGTAATTTGTTCCAGGTAATAAAGGAGATTAACTATGGCTAGAATTTTCGATGTTGTTGAATATCCGAGTGAAATGGCCGATGAGCTCGTGCATCGTTTTCCGGAGCAAGGTGTAGCTGATCTTCGGATCGGTTCCCAGGTCATTGTTCGTGAATCCCAAATGGCTGTTTTCTTCCGGGATGGGAAAGCCTTGGATAGCTTTGGTCCTGGAAGGCACACCATTACAACTGCCAACATTCCTCTGCTGGTTGATTGGATTGGCAAACTCTTCAACGACCGTACTCCATTTGTTGCGGAAGTATATTTTGTCTCTGTAAAAGAATTTGCTGATCTGAAATGGGGTACCCCACAACCGATCATCGTTAAGAACCCGGGTGTCGGTCTGGGCATCGCCTTACTGCAAGGATTTGGTTCCTATAGTATCCAGATTGCGGATCCCCAGCAATTTGTCACCCAAATAGTGGGTGCCCAGGGGATTTATCGCATGTCGGACATTGAAAATCGCTTGCGTACAATGCTGCTTTCAAAACTGCAGGATATCCTGGGAGAAACTGCTGCCAAAAAGAATGTCATGGAGTTGGTTGGACTAACGGAAGAACTTAGCGCAGGTGTCCGGGCTAAAGCCCAGGATGATTTCAAAGCCATCGGGTTGCTTCTGAAAACGTTCTACGTTGGTAATTTGAAGCCATCCGATAAGTCTGCGGAAGAGCTGCGGGCTATGGGCATGTTGGACATGAATGTTTACACCCAGTTGCAGGCTGCGGATGCCATGCGCGATGCCGCCAATAATCCTTCTGGTGGTGCAGGTCTGACCGCTGGGATTGGCGCTGGTATGGGAATTGGAAACGTTCTCAGTCAGTCGCTACAGGGGATGAATGCCCAAAAACAAGGTAGCGGTGGAACAGCTGAAAATGTCCCAATTCCCGCTGTGATGACCCCTGCAGAAGCTGCAAACATTCTCAAGGTTTCTGAAGAGGATGTGGTTACTGCCATCACTGGTGGACAACTAAAAGCCAAGAAGATTGGTAATTCCTACCGCATCAGCAAAGATTCTCTGGAATCATTTTTGAAGGGCTGATCGTTTAGGGAACAATTCTTTTGCCCCAGCAAAATTGCTGGGGCATTTTTTTGCCATGTTATAATATTTTTGCACTGAGAAACGATGAAACTACACGAGTATCAGTCAAAGCAAATATTTACACGGTATGGAATTCCCATCCCGCGGGGGAAAGTTACAAACACAGCTAGTGATGTAAAGCAAATTGCCGAGGAGTTGGGGGGCAGGGTTGTTATTAAATCCCAAGTCCTGGTAGGAGGTAGAGGCAAAGCCGGGGGGATACGTCTGGCGAAGAACCCAACCGAAGCGGAAAACCTTGCCAGGTTGATCCTTGGTATGGATATCAAAGGGCTTCCAGTCCGGAAAGTTTTAGTGGATGAAGCCATTTCAATCACCCGCGAAATTTACATTGGGATCACCAACGACCGATCCCTTCGAAAACCTGTCTTTATTGCCTCCGCTGCTGGTGGAATGGATATCGAGGAAGTGGCTCAATCCTCTCCCGAGAAAATCAACCAGATTGTCATTGATCCTCTCCTGGGGTTGAGAGATTATCAAACCCGCGACCTGGCAGTTGCCATTGATCTCCCCCATGAGCATTGGCGGGTATTCACATCAGTGGCACAAGGTTTATGGAGCGTTTACCAGGATTGCGATGCTACTTTGGCAGAAATTAATCCTTTGGTGATCTCGTCCGATCAAAAAATGACTGCTTTGGACGGAAAAATCATTCTGGACGATAATGCGCTTTATCGCCATCCCGATCTCGTAGAAATGCGCGACCTGGATATTGAGGCTCCTGAGGAAATCGAGGCTCGAAAATATGGCCTTTCATATATAAAATTGGATGGAAATATTGGATGCATGGTAAATGGTGCCGGTCTGGCCATGGCCACCATGGATACCATCAAAATATTGGGTGGCGAACCCAAAAATTTTCTTGATATCGGTGGGGGGGCAGGTGAAGAAAAAGTTGCTGCAGCCTTCCGGATTATTCTCTCTGACAAGAATGTTAAATCGGTTTTGGTTAATATCTTTGGCGGTATCACCCGTTGTGATGAAGTTGCGAATGGCATTGTGAGTGCATACACCGAGATGAAAACTAAAGTCCCGGTTGTCGTCCGTCTGGCAGGAACGAATGCGGCCAAAGGGATGGAAATCTTACAGGATGCTCACTTTAAAACAGGTGTAACCCTTCTGGAAGCTGCCAAGAAGGCAGTTTCACTCGTGAAGGAGAAGAAATGAGCATTCTAATTAATAAGGATTCCAAAGTCCTTGTCCAGGGAATTACCGGGCGTGAAGGATTGTTCCACACCGAGTTAATGATGGCATTTGGAACGAGTGTAGTGGGGGGGACCTCGCCCGGAAAAGGTGGCGAATGGGTCTTAAATGGCAAAGTCCCGGTGTTCGACTCCATGAAATTAGCTGTGGAGGTCACAGGGGCTGACACATCGGTGATCTTTGTACCAGCGCGCGCCGCAGCCGATGCCATTTATGAAGCAGCCAATGCGAGTTTGAAATTAATTGTCTGCATCACCGAGGGAGTTCCCATTCAGGATATGATCAAAATCCGGGCTTTCCTGGATCAGACTGAGACCCGCCTGATAGGGCCGAACTGCCCGGGAGTACTTTCTCCGGGTGAAGCAAAAGTCGGGATCATTCCCGGCAATATTGCCATACCTGGGTCGATTGGTTTGGTATCGAGATCAGGCACATTGACTTATGAAGTATTGAATGCACTCACCATGAAAAAGATGGGGGTCAGCACTTGCGTCGGTATCGGAGGTGACCCGATCAACGGTACGAATTTCATCGATGTGTTGCAAATGTTCGAAGATGATCCTCATACCCAATCTTGTGTTTTGATTGGTGAAATAGGAGGATCAGACGAAGAACAGGCAGCTGATTTTATTGCCAGGGAAATGTCGAAACCCGTTGTGGCGTATATTGCCGGTCAATCCGCACCCAAAGGTAAACGCATGGGGCATGCAGGGGCAATCATCGAGGGGACTGCCGGGACAGCAGAAAGCAAAATAAAAGCGCTGGAATCTGCTGGTGTTCGGTTAGCCCGATTCCCAGAAGAGATTCCAGAGCTTCTCAAAAAGATCAAATTCTAGAGACGCTTAGAAACGTCTTTTATTTTTTGTGGGTATCGATGTATTTGACTGCATCCGCCACGGATTTTATATTCCGCGCATCTTCGTCAGATATAGTGATATTGAATTTTTCGCAGAAACCGTCTATCAGGAAAAATTGATCCATTGAGTCTGCTTTGAGATCTTCAATGAAGCGGGTTTCCGCTTTAATTCCCTTGGTATCTGTTTTCATGACATCAGCAATCACTGC
>JBGQAS010000266.1:0-3756 GCA_041494435.1 Anaerolineaceae bacterium
CCTGGCTGCAGGGTTGGCCGCCATGCTGGATATCAAACCCATCCTCACCCTCGCAGAGGGCAAACTTTCCATGCTGGAAAAAATCCGTACTCAGCGCAAATCGTGGAAACGTGCGGTGGAACTGAGCCTGGAAAAAGTTGGCGGTAAGAAGATCGAAAGCATGGCCATCCAGCACGTGAATGCTTTGGAATCTGCCAAAAAATTTGAAGACATGCTCCGCTTTGCCTTGCCATGCCCAGAAGAAATCTTGATCACTGATATGACCCCCGGTCTTTCATGCCATACTGGTGCAGGAACGGTAGCGGTCATCTGCGTCACGGCCAAATAACCGGGACGTGATTTTTCCGGTTCCCTCCACAAAAAAGAGGCTGTCCATCATCGGACAGCCTCTTTGAATCTCACATCGACCTTAGGAAGTAGGTCCAAGGGTCAGTACAAAGATGCCTGGATGATCCACCTGGGCATAAGCAAAACCGTTGGCAATGATGATGGGAAGCTTGGTCCAGGTGCTTCCGTCAAAGAAATAAATGTTTACGTGGCTCGTAGGTTCCCCGGTCGAAGACAGAATCCCATCCGGAATCCTGAACTTTACCTGCATGGTACCATCCAGAGCTGTAAGGAGCGAACCATCGGGCAAGGTGAACGACAGGGAGAAAGCAGGACCAAGGAAACTGACCCCTTCGGGGAGCGCAGCTGGCAGGTCGCCTTCGAACAAGGAGGTGAAGATGCCATGGCTGTTTCCCGGCACGGCTCCTGCAGGTAGCGCAGCCTGTGCCATCAGTAGGTCATCGCCCTTTTCACCTTTAGATATGAGGTTGAAGACCAGGCCGCGTTCAGGGTCAGTAAAGGCATCGCCACTGCCTGACGTCTGGGTAGAGAATTCCACGTTCACAACCAGTGGATTTAGGTTCCCAATACCTGCCAAAGTTCCAATCAAAAACAGCGATCCCAAAGGATCGCTGTTTTACTGTCTGATTTTCTCGTATTTCCTATCTTGGCGGGAACACTAAATAAAGGGTATCCAACACATTCTGTGCATTGGCGTGACGGGCATAGCGAATAGTATCGCTCATGCCTGTACCTTTCATAGTACGTCCCTGGTCAGGCCCAATATCGGTAACTACGCTGATAGGGACTCTGATCCAGGTGTAATTCTCCGGGTGATCCACAGCCATGGCTGCTAGGGCATCATAGATCCAGATATAGCCATTGTTGTTCCACCCTAATTCCATTGTCCACATGGTTGCCATTAAATTGGCACCAGGCAAGTTCACCGCACCCACCTTTTGAGCGAAGTCCCTGCGCAACTCCACCTCCGGCACGGGATCCATGGGGATGATATCCAGCGGGATCCCGCTAGCGAACACTTCGGCAGCAGCCTGCGGATCGACCCAGATATTCCACTCGGCAGTTACATTGGTCTGGGTGGGATCGTCGGCTTTGAGATTCCCGGACACATCCACAGCCCCTCCCATGATAACCACCTTTTTAATCTTGTCTTTCAGTGTGGGATCTTTTTCCAGAGCCAACGCCATGTCGGTGTGCGGTCCGGTAATTACCACCACCAATTGCCCGGAGTATTGGTTAGCCAATTCAAGGATCAGGTCCCGACCGGTTTTAGTAGAAGATTGCCCTGTGTACTTGGGGAGCGAAAGACCCCAGAAATTATCGGCACTATCCCGCCACGAGGTAGGGAATTGGTTGGCATGCGGATCGACAGCGCAATCGCAACCTGCCACCACCTGAACGTTGTTCCAACCCATGTAAGAGTAGATATAATCATTCCATTTTGCCAGGGCATGGCTGGGACGGGTCTCGCCGTTGGAAACTACAATTCCGGCCAGGTTGATATGGTCGCTCAGCATCAGGTACATGGCAGCTGTGATGTCATCCGGGGCGCCATCCTGAAGGAGTACCACAGGGATGCGCTCACCGGGAGAGTACACGGGCGTGCTTACTTGCTGCTGGGTGGCTGTTGGGATGAGGTGGACAGAAGTTGTTGGGCTGGATTGACCCGGGTTGCTGCTACAAGCTGAAACCAATAGTGAAAAAATGCCAAAGAGTAATAATGTTTTTAAAATATTTCGTCTTTGCATGACTTTCCCTCCCAAAGAATCTTTCTGAATTTACTTCGCTTTTTCTTTTTTAATTAGCGAACCCGGAATAAAGGAAAACCAACGGCAATAAAATCTTGTTCACTATAGCTTCCGGGGGACTATACGTCAGAACGCTAGCCGGTATAGGTTATAGGTATTATACCTTTCGGGCTAGTTGATCCGACCCCGGTTTGCCCGTAATCCAAAGCATCAACAATTGCACCAAAGCAGCACCAGAGGCATATGAAAAGAAATCCGCGATATAGGGCATAATACCGTGACCAAACTTTATGAAATCCGTCGTTATGCTATAAGCGAAATCTCGAGATACTCCGAACAGGGCGAACGCCACCAGGAAAATAATCAATCCCAATGTGCCGAACCGACGGATGACCCGCCAACCCACCAACCCAAGTGCAGCGCCGTAGAACAAAGCGGTTGAAATATACCAGGCAAAAGGTGCACTACCACTTGTCACTGCGGGATAGTGCCATAACCCCAAACTAGCCGCGATGGCATCATAGAACATCACTAATGGGATGAGAGGAAGCCCACCAATCAAAGCCCCAATAATGCGGCGAATTGTTGCCCGTGTGAACCATGCACTGATTATGAACAGGATGCTGGTGACGACCACACTCAATGCTAGAATATTCGGGGCCAACGGATTGATATTCATTTTTCTTTTCTATTTTCAGGAAATTTATATATAAATTTGTTTTAGTATTATAAAATTCTATATCCAAATCGCCAGCAGCCAAAGTACTCCGGTCAAACCCATCAGCCCGATGGTCCCATTCATCATCCAAAAGAACCCAGCTTGGGGATGATGCACCTGCCAGATCACCCGGCCATTTGCCAGATCGCGAGAGGGAGTGCCAGGAAAACCAACCACCCTGAACTGCTAATTGATCCGATTAAGATAAATAATCCGTACAGGACAAATGTCAGCCCCATCAATCCATTATGCAGCCAGGCGGCTTTTACCAGCCCCATCTGCACAGGCAAATTGTTCTTGCAATAGATAGCGTCTCCTTTTCGATCCGGTAATTCGGTGGCGATCATGGTGGCAGTATGAATCATCACTAAGGGGAGGCAGATGAACCAAAAGACAGGCGGAATGGCATTGATACCGATTTGCAACGCTGCTCCAGCGAGAGGGACATACAGAGCTACGATCAGGGAGGAGGTCAACTCTCCCCAACCTCTGGCAACCAGGCGCAGCGGGGGAGCGGAATAAAACCAGGCAGCCAGCGCCCCCACCAAACCAAGGAGACTGACCCAAGGGGAAATGAAAAGTAAGGTGATCAAAGTGACGCCTGCTACTAGTGCACAACTAATTGCGCTCCAAAGAGCAACCCGCTGAGATAATATCCCCGCAGGAAGCACCCCGCTACCCCCTGAGAACCAGGTACGAGTTTGCTGAGAGACGCAATCCACTTCCCGGTCGAAATATTCATTAGAGAAATGTGTCATCAATTGGGTGGAGGTTACCAGCAACTGACCCAATATGAAATTTAACACATTGAACGGAGCTCCGGCTGCATAAGCAATACCTACACCCAAAAGATAGAGAGAAACCCCCTCGAGCAGAAAGAAGGGGCGTGCCATGCGGAGGAAAGCTTTAAATTTCAGGGAGAAAGGGATTGCAGAAATAGCC
>JBGQAS010000006.1:0-17161 GCA_041494435.1 Anaerolineaceae bacterium
CCTTGCTGAAGAGTGAAGAGAGTTTTCGTAATATATTCGAGAACTCCACGGTCGGGCTCTACCGCACTACACCAGATGGAAAGATCCTTCTGGCAAACCCAACCCTGGTGAAAATGCTCGGATATGAGTCCTTGGAAGAACTTGCCAAGATAAACCTCGAAAAAGATGGCTTTGAACCCGGGTATGCGCGGCATGAATTCAAGAAACAGGTTGAAAACGACACTTTCGTTCAAGGGTTGGAAATTGCCTGGAAGAAAAAAGATGGGACGAAAATTTATGTTCGCGAGAGTTCTAAAGCAATTCGTGATGCCAGAGGAAAAGTCCGATATTATGAAGGTACTGTTGAGGACATCACCGAGCGAAAAAAAACGGAGCAAGAGCTTGCTCACAGTGCTCAAGAATTACTAGCACGCAATGCAGACTTGGAGCGGTTTAACAAGGCTGTTGTTGGGCGTGAGCTGCGAATGATCGAACTGAAAAAGCAGATCAATGAGCTAAGTAAAAAATGTGGTCAACCTGCACCATACTCGGTGTCAGAATCTGTTGAATTTAGATCACGCAGATCATCAAACAAGAAATGAACAAGCTACGAGAAGCGTTACATGAGTTTTCTTGATGTCCGTACCGTGATCCTTGGCCAAGTGCTCACCGATGCCATCTGTACGCTGGTATTGGTTTTGCTCTGGTCGCAAGACCGTAAGCGTTTCAAAGGCCTTAATCTTTTTCTGAGCGATTTCCTTTTTCAAACCATCGCCGTCCTGCTCATCATCCTAAGAGGCAGAATTCCAGATTGGTTTTCGATAGGGTTTGCCGACTTATTTATGATTTCGGGTGCAATATTCGGTTATTTTGGTCTCTTGAATTTCATCGGGATAAAAATCTCTCGCATCCCCAACTACGTTTTGCTGGCAGTCTTCACTTCTGTTCATCTATATTTTGCTTTCATCCAACCCAGTCTGGTAGTCCGGGACTTGGCGGTGGCTATCGGATTGCTGATCATCTGCGCTCAATGTGTATGGCTGATCCTACATAAGGCAAGTCAGAGTTACCGCAAGATCACCTTACCTGTGGGGCTGGTATTTGCGGTTTTTTGCCTGGTCAGTCTCATTCGCATTGGGATTATCCTGATCAATCCCCCTGCCAGCAACGATTTTTTTCAGACGGGGACTTACGATACATTAGCCCTGATGGCTTACCAGGTTCTTCTCATCCTTCTGGCGTTTTGTCTTGCGCTGATGGTCAATCGCGGTCTCATGAAGGAAGTTCAATTTAAAGAGGAAAAATATACCAAGGCATTTCATTCAGCCCCATACGCCATCACCCTCACCCGGTTATCCGATGGGAAAATACTCGAAGTCAATGATGGCTTTGTTTCCATCACGGGCTATTCACCAAATGAAGTGATTGGAAAGACAGCATCCGAATTGGGAATCTGGGTAAATTATCAAGATCGTGAAGCTGTTGTTAATGATATTACCAAAAGTATTACAGTCTCTGGGAGAGAATACCCATTCCGAAAGAAATCTGGCAAAAAGTTGATTGGCCTTTTTTCTGCCGAGATAATCACGATTGTTGATGAACCCTGGCTCCTATCCAGCATCAGTGATATTACTGAAAGAAAAAGGGCTGAAGCTGAAAAGGAAATCCTGGCCAGGTTTCCTGACGAGAATCCGAGTCCTATACTGCGCATCTCCAAAGCGGGCATAATCCTGTACGCCAATGCTGCCAGCCAACCGCTGCTGGAGAGCTGGAAAAGCCGGGTTGGAAAATCTGTGCCTTCAAAATGGAGAGCGTCGATAGCAAAGAGTCTCAAATCCAAAATACCCCGTGTGATTAAATTAAACTACAGAAGTCGATTGTTTAGCTGCGCGATCTCTCCGATCCCTCTAATGGGCTACGCAAATGTATACGCAAGGGACATCACCGAACGCAAGACAGCAGAAAATTCACTGGGGGAGGAACAGAATCTTCTCCGGACAATGATAGACAACCTCCCCGACCGCATCTACGTGATGGATACACTGGGTCGTAAATCGATATCCAATACAGCAGACTGGAAGGCATGTGGCGCAAAAAAGATGGAAGACGTCATTGGAAAGACGGATTTTGACACCTATCCAGCTGATCTGGCTGCGGAATTTTGGAATCTAGACAAATCAGTGATCGATTCAGGTTTGCCAGTCTTCAATTATGAAGAACGCGGATTCGATTCACGAGGTAAACTGGTATGGGTCTTGACTACAAAGGTACCATTACGCGATAGTCGAGGAAAAGTGATCGGGTTGGTGGGAATCGGCCGGGATATTACCGAACGCAAAAAAACCGACGAAGACCTGGTCGCTTCCCAAAGGGCGGCTTTGAATATGATGGAAGATGCGGTCGAATCCAAGGAATCTCTCGAAAAAGTCAATATTGATTTGCAACGAGAGATAAAAGAACGAAGAAAAGTGGAGCGGGAAGTTCGCAAGTTGAATGTGGAATTGGAAAAAAGGGTGGAAGAACGTACCACCGAGCTTGCAACCACCAACAAGGAATTAGAGGCTTTTTCATATTCTGTTTCTCACGACTTACGCGCGCCTTTACGGAGTATGACTGGATTCAGCGAAGCGTTGTTGGAGGAAAATCAGGCATCCCTCGATCCGCAGACCAAGGATTATCTCCACCGCATTAGCGATGCTGCCCACCGTATGGGACGCCTGGTTGACGATCTGCTTCGATTGTCCCGAGTCACCCGCGCCGAAATTAAAAAAGTGCACATCAATCTCAGCGGCCTAGCCGAGGAGATAGCAGGGGAATTGCAAAGTTCCGCTCCCGAACGTGATGTCCACTGGTTGATCACGCCGAATCTATTTGCTGATGCCGACCCAGAGTTGTTGAAGATAGTCTTTTCTAATTTGCTGGGGAACGCCTGGAAATTTACCGGAAAACGAGACCGGGCAATTATTGAATTTGGTTGTAAGAAAAGTGAAAAGGAGCTACTATATTATGTGAAGGACAATGGTGCGGGGTTCGATCCACAGTACACATCCAAGATATTTACCCCGTTCCAGCGTTTGCACAAGAGGGAAGAATTTGATGGAGAAGGAATTGGTTTATCTCTCGTTCAAAGGATCATCCAACGCCATGGCGGAACTATCTGGGCAGAAGCAAAGCTAGATGAAGGAGCAACTATCTACTTTAAATTACCTTAGTAATATACCGGAGAGAAGAATGGAAAGAAGAACAATCCTTTTAGTTGAGGACAACCCGGATGATGAGGAACTGACCAAACGGGCACTTATCAAGAATAACATTGTCAACAATATTAACGTAGCACACGACGGGCAAGAAGCTATTGATTACCTGTTCGCCAAAGGAAAATTTAAAGACCGAAACATTCGCGAGCTACCAGTTCTCGTATTGCTGGATCTGAAACTACCCAAGGTGGATGGGCTGGAAGTGCTGCGCGAGATCCGTGCGAACGACTGGACCCGAATGTTGCCTGTGGTGATCCTCACCTCCTCCAAGGAAGACGAAGATATTATCAAGAGCTACCGGCACGGCGCCAACAGTTACATCGTCAAACCCGTGGATTTCAAACAGTTTTCCGAAGCTATTGTCGCTTTGGGGATCTATTGGTTGGTTCTGAACGAACCACCTCCTGGATAATATTTCAAACGACCCGGAAAAACCCGGGTCGTTTCTTATTTAATGTGTATTCAGAATTCTTAGAGTTGTTTTTCTTGCTCCAGCCATCACGTTGGCTATCCCGCCCCCGCTTTCGCTCTGCGCTCCAACAAACCATAACCCCTCGATGGGTGTTTGATGGGGCAAGCCGCCCTTGCCCAATACTGGGGCAGTCCCTCCAAAAGCGTGGTGATCAAGGTGAGTGAGCTTGCGAAAATCCACCGGTGTGAGAGTAACCTGAACCTTGGCATGCTTACATAAACCAGGGATGATCTGCTCAGCTTCCACCAGGAGTTTTTCGACCAACTCTTCGCGGCGGTTTTCCCAACTCCCCTTGTTCAACTTATCCGGTGCAATGGTATAGATCGTAACGGCGAAATATCCCTTGGGAGCCAACTCCGGTGAATGCAGCGAAGGAATATAGATCAAGAACCCATCCTTCCCTTCGTGATAATCCCCGTTCTGGCATCTCATTATCGACTCTTCAATATCTGTCGTGTGATAATAGTAAACCAGCATTTCAGGTTGATATTTTCGTGGGTCGAAATCAATCCCCAGATGAACCATCAGAACAGACTCCAACAAAGGGAGGTCAACTAGTTTCTTTTTCCACTCATCGGTCAGTTTTGATTTGTCTAACAGTTTCTCAAACGTTTCATGTCCGCCACCGCTGGCAATAACCAGGTCAGCTAACAGCTTACTGCCATCTGCCAATTGCACTCCAGTCGTCTTTCTATTTTTAACAAGAATCTTCGTCACTTCTTTGCAGGTCAGGATCTTCCCACCAAAGGAATTCAATTTGTCAGCTAAGGCTTCTACCATTTTTCCGACCCCACCGAGGACCACACTGAAGCTGGGTTGTGGTCCATATGGAGTTTGAAGCGGAATACGGTCATCAAATGCTGTTTCAAAATTGACGAATGGGATCCCCAATCCCTGGAACTGGCTGGGTCGAACTACAAAATCAGCTAATATTCCTCCAAATACTGTTTGCAAGGCTGGGTCTTTGAAATAGCGATTGAGCAACTGCTGGGCGTTCCAGTCTTTCATTTTGCTCACTTTGCTAAAAAGTGCTGCCATTCGCAATTTAAGGATTAATGCTTTGGGTCCTCGTGCATGTTCAACCTTTTTCCCCAACCCCAATAATCCCAGCATGATGTCGTAAAACTGGTAATACTCATCAATACCTTCTTTTTCTTTAGGGAAGATTTCCTTAAGTTTCTCCCTCCGCCAATAGGGACCTTCATACTGCTTGGGTCTGGTCAGTTTGAATTCATAGAAGCTGATGGCTTTATCTGCCTGACGGATTTTGACCTGCTTCGCCACGCCCAATTCTTCCAGCACAACCCCGGCTGGTTCACCCGGTCCCAGATCTTGAATATTCAGCGGTCCCAGGTCCCAACCGAAACACTCCTTACGGAGTGTCATGGTGACGCCGCCAATTTCCTTGTTTTGTTCCAATACGGTTACTTCATGCCCAGCTTGTGCCAAGTAATTTGCAGATACCAACCCGGATAGGCCTGAACCGATAACGATAACTTTCATTGAGACTCTCCGAGTTTTTGGAATTCTTCGGTGACAACCATAAGCTTGAGAAAAGCATCCACAACCTTGGGGTCGAATATCTTCCCTCTTTGATCGCGCAGGTACTGACGGGCGGCTTCTTTCGTCCATGCCCGTCGGTAGGGCCTATCCGAGGTGAGCGCGTCCCATTCATCCACAACGGAGAATATTCGTGCCGACAGCGGTATTTCCTCACCTTTTATCCCATTGGGATATCCGGTTCCATCCCACCGCTCGTGATGATTGCATGGAATTTCCAGGGCGGGTGTCAGATATTTGATGGGGGATAATAGTTCAAAGGCAAACACCGGGTGCTGGCGCATGATCACCCATTCTTCCTTGGTCAACGGCTCGGGTTTTAACAAGATCCGGTCGGGTATGCTCAATTTACCTATATCATGCAGGATTGCCCCACGGCGGATCTGGATGAGTTGGTCGGAAGGCACACCCATTTTTTGACATAATGCCACCGTGATATCCGCCACTCGACGACTGTGTCCAGCTGTCTCACGCTCCCGCATTTCTAGTGCATGGGACCAACCTTCCAGTGTAGCCTCATAAGCCTTGAACAATTCTTCAGTCGCCTGCTGCTCTTTTGCCTGAGCACGAACCTGTTCGGAGATATCGTGTGCCACCATCTGCCAGGCAAGTTTTCCATCGAAAGTGATGGGGATGGATACCACTTCTGCATCGATAATGGTCTTGTTCAGCCGAATGAATTGTTCAATCACTGGCGGTTGATATTTCCGATTCTGTTCAGCAATCTTTAGCTGGTTCTTTACAGTGTCAATGTAACCGGGAGCCACGATGCTTAGCACGGGTTTACCAATAATATCTTCCCTGGACTTAGCCCCCAACATTTTTAATCCAGCGGGATTGATATAAACAAATTTTCCACCACTGTGAATAGCGATTGCATCTGGCGATAATTCGACCAGTTGGCGATAACGGGCTTCACTTTCTTTAAGTGCATTTTCTGCCATTCTTCGTTTGGTAATGTCGGTTGCCACGGATATGACAACCTGCTTGCCATAATAAGTCCCCTGGTAAAGGCGGACATCTTGAAGGAAGACCTGCCCCTTTTTACGCATCCCCCAAAACTCATACTGCTGTGGTTCGCCATTAAAAGCCTTGTGAACTAAAGATTGGAGCTTTTCGAGATCGTTTTTGCCTTCGGCTTCAACATCCTGTGGGGTACGCCCGATCATTTCACCACGTGAATACCC
Source organism: Anaerolineaceae bacterium (assembly GCA_041494435.1). Lineage (GTDB taxonomy): Bacteria > Chloroflexota > Anaerolineae > Anaerolineales > Anaerolineaceae > JBGQAS01. The sequence goes on from JBGQAS010000006.1 coordinate 6,456, forward strand.
ATACATTTTCGCTGCGCCCTCATTGACATCCAAAAATCTTCCATCCTCATCCTGGATGTAAATGGCATCATCCACACTATTGAAGAGCCCGTGATAACTCTCTTCTGATTGCTTGAGTGCTTCCTCTACTTGTTTACGCGCATTGATATCGATAATCACCCCTCGGAATCCCACCGGCTGCTTCCGAGTCAGGATAGGGCTGGCAAGGAAGAAGGCATGGAATCTGCTCCCATCTTTGCGGATGATGCGGAATTCCTGGGCTGGATAGGTTTCCGTGTCGATCAATCGGCTAAGGCTTGTCTCTGCCCGTTCCCGGTCCTCGGGTTCGATAAAGTCATAAACATTCAAGCCTTTTTCAAATTCTTCGTAGGTGAAGCCCATGGTGCTGAAGGCAAACCTGTTGACAAAAGTCAATCTTCCCTTTAGGTCCATTTCAAAAATAATTTGGGGAAGAAAATCGGTCAGTTCGCGGTATTTTTTTTCACTTTCGCGTAATGCCCCTTCCGCTTTCGTGCGTTCCTTCACCTCTTTCTCGAGGTCTGTATGGGTATTCACATTCACCAACACGGATGAGGCAAATGCAGCGTATGCTTCTGCCAGCTTTAAATCTTCCATCGAGAACAACGCACCAAGCCGGGTGATGCACAAAGCGCCGATTACCTCATCTTCGTCCGTAAGCGGGGCAATGATCAGCCTTTCCTCTATATCGACTGGAGTACCGGGGACCTGATACGCATCCGTTTCATCCCGGATGTCATTCACAATAACTGAATGTTTTTGGCGCACTGCTTTTCCGGTAAGGCTCGCATCCACCTTCAGGGGAGCACTCAAGATTTCCTGGATATATTGGGGACCAATGGCTACCATGGGTTGGAGCAGATCCCCATCTTTCGACAGCAAGTAGATATCAGCCTCATCTGCATGAAGTACCCGCATGGCACCATTCGCGATACGGGTTAGGATTTCCTTCTCATCAAGATTAGAGGTAAGGTATCGGGCCGTGTCCAACAGCATTTCTTCGTGCGCGGTAATTTGAGCGAGCGCTTTCTTCAAAGCTTCCCATTTTTCCTGTACGCTCTTGAATTCCTCGCGGGAGGCAGACATCTTTTTATTTACTTCGAAGAGATTTTCTGCCAAAGAGATCACATTGGGCAGGGAAACCTCTTGCTGTTTCACTTTTTTCCGAGCGCTCATTACATCCTCCACGGAATACTGCTGCAATAATTGTCAACGTTTAAATGTAGCACGAAAACCATAACTTGAAACTTTATTTTATGGCGAATTGCGTTGTACAATCAAATCTCATGAAACTGTTATTGACTGGCTTTGAACCCTTTGGTGGATCGTCGGTCAATCCATCTCAAAAAATTATTACTGCATTGGATCGAAAATCCATTCTTGGAATGAAAATTGATGGGGTTGTCCTCCCCGTGGATAATCTGAAAGGACCTGCCTCATTAATCAAAGCGCTGGAACGTTCCAGTTACGATTGCATCCTTTCCCTTGGAGAAGCCTCACGTCGTCCTGCCATTTCCATCGAACGTGTAGCTGTAAATCTGATGGATTACCGCATTCCGGATAATAGTGGTAAAACGTTGGTCGATACTCCGATTCAACCAGATGGACCTGCGGCTTATTTCAGCACTCTCCCCGTACGATACATCCTGGAAAGACTGCTGGGAGAAGGTATCCCCGTGGAACTCTCCCTTAGCGCAGGAGCCTACCTTTGCAACCAGGTGTTGTATACCGTTCTCGACTACCTGGCAAAAGGAAAATCCAGCACTCCCGCGGGTTTTATCCATTTACCCTCCCTGCCGGAACAGGCCATGTCTTCAGGAGCTGTTATTCCTTCCATGAGTTTTGACACCAGCTTGAAGGGTATTGAACTATCGATTGAAGTTATCAGTCGATGGCTGAAAAAGAAGAATGATTTTGGAGGGGTCGATGAAACATTTCCTGGTTGAAGTAACCTATACTGTTCCCCTGGAAAAAGTTCTTGAAACGCGGGTTGAACATCGCGAGTATTTACAGACTGGTTATCAGAGAAAATGGCTGCTTCTTTCAGGAGCCCAAAGTAGCAAAAAGGGTGGAGTAGTGATTGCCCGGGCTCCTTCATTGGAGGAACTCCAGGCTTTCTTCAAAGAAGATCCTTATTGGGTAAAGGGATTGGCCACTTTTCGGTTTGTCGAGTTTGAACCAGCCCAAAGCCAGGAATTTTTGAAGGAATGGTGGTGAACAAGAAGAACCCCGGGAATTCCCGGGGTTCTTGGTAAGTCACTGTGTATATTTGGAATCGTTTAGGATTTCTTTTAACTTTTCTTCTTCGGTTTTGGGAACCACCTGATTGCTTTTGGCGGACTTGGCCTCTTCAGCTTCTGCTTTTCGCAGTTCGCTTAACGGAAGCTCTGTCATCACGCTCCATTTCCCGCAGTTCTCACAAATATCATATTTTGTACGGAACTCGAAATGGGGTGCGAAGGGATGAAGCACTGTGGGTCGATGACAATTTGGACAGATGGCGCCTCCCCTTAGGCCATAATTGCGAGCGGTTCCGAGCGGAACAAATTCATGTTTTTTGTTTCTCATGAAAAGAAATTGCAACCCCAACCCCAGAGCGACCGCCAGTAAGATAACTGCACCCAGAGGGACAATTACACCTACGATAGATTGTTGTTCCTGTTGAGCGGTTGCAAAATCAAATTGCCTGTCAGGTACTTCTAAATTTCTTCCATCTGTTGTCGTAATGATCGCGCTCATGGTATGCATCCCAAACGAATAAGTTCCCGTTTGGAAATCCAAGTTATAAGGAGCAGTATCCAACGTCGCCATCACCTGGCCATCAATCATGTAGTCTACAGAGAGAATGTTGGACACCCCGATCACACTCAAGCGAAAGGAACCTTTGATCTGGTTGCCCGAGCTGTAACCAAACAAACGGTTGACATTCAACCGATATCCGGAAGTGACCACTGTTGAAGAAGGGGTCGAGGTAGCAGTAGCGGTGCATGCCGTAATTAATGCGAGAACCACCACGGCAACAAGGATCCATTGGATTCGGGCATGCTTATTGATCATGATTGTGTACCTTTCATTTCCATTTAGTCAGGATGGTCTCTCGTTGGAATAATTTTGCACCCAGGACGATGGACACAATATCGAGAAAAACGATGATCCCGCAGAAGATCAGCATTGTTGCCACATTGAGCAGAATAATCCCAGCCATCTGTCCAAAAACCAGAGCCATGAAGGGGACAATCAATATGGCAGAGACCTGCTCTGCAGTCCGCGGGTCTGAAACCCGGGAAGAGACCATTATCGCAAAATTCACTGCCAGGATGGCAACCAATGGTCCAGCCAGAAAGACTGCCAGGAGCCAGATGGGACCACTGACATATTGCTGCACAGTTGCACTGACTCCGGTTACCGGAAGCAGTAGGATAAAGATAATGAAGCAAGCATACGTGGCAACTACGGCGGGGATGGCAGCTGCAAGGCTTTTGCCTACCAACAGCTCCTCTGTGGTGATGGGTGTGGCAAGTAATGGTTCCAGGCTGCGAGTGGTTTTTTCTCCGACGATACTGTAAGCAGCAATCGTGATAGGGATGATGATGGGCATGATCATAAAGAAGATAAGGAATTCATTGGCTATAAAAATCTGGACACAATCGCTTCCGCTTGCCGTTGCACTGCACATTTGGGCAAATTGTGCCGGCATATCGGTTGACTCACTTCCCGGCATGGTTGTGCGCATCAGGGAAAGGATCACGAGGGGCAGAACGGTGAAAATCACGGGCAGCAACACCACGGTCAAAAGAACGACCTTGTTCTTGAATACCTCAGCCCATTCTTTATCTATGATGGTTCTAATTCTTTCGATCATGCTGCCTCCTTCCCTTTGAGTTCGTCTTCATGGATGAGTTCCAGGTAAACATCCTCGAGAGAGTGTTTCAATTCTCCGACAAATTTAATCCCAGCACCGTCTTCCACTAACTTCTTTACCAGGATTGGGTTCTGCTTTTCGGGATCGGTTAATCCAACAACCAATTTGTCTTCCACTGTCTGCACATCTTTCACAAAGCTCACATTCTTGATGAGAGCAGCCCATCGTGAATTCATTTTCTGCAGGTGGAAGACTACCTTCCGTCCATATAACTGGGAACGCAGATTGGCGGGGGAATCGACGGTGATCAAACGGGTTTTGAAAATTCCGATCCTCTGGCACAACCTTTCCGCCTCATCCAGGTTGTGTGTGCAAATGAAAATCGTCCGACCCTCAGTTTTTAGTTCCTCAATAAAATCTCTCACCAATTTGGCTGATTCTGGGTCCAAGCCGCTGGTCGGTTCATCCAGGTACAAGACCTTGGGTTCATGGAGAAGGGCACGGGCGATGGCAAGTTTTTGGCGCATCCCTTTTGAAAAGCTGCCGACTTCATCGAACCTTCGTTCCCACAGCCCTAACATGCGCAGGTATTTTTCGGTCTGACCTGACACATCTTTCACTCCATAAAGGTGACCAAAGATGCTGAGGTTCTTTTCCGCTGAAAGTCTCTCGTACATCCCCGGTGTTTCGGTTAAGATGCCTACATTCCTGCGGATATCCTGGTCGCGTTTTCCTACTTCAAAATCATCGATCCAGGCTCTGCCTGATGTAGGACTGATCAGGCTGGAAAGCATACGAAGAGTGGTTGTCTTCCCTGCTCCGTTCGGTCCCAAAAACCCGAACACCTCCGCTTCAGGTATTTCCAGGGTCAACCCTTCCACGGCGACGATGGGTTCCTTTTTCTTCTTAATCACGAATTGCTTTACCAAATTTTCCGTTCTTATCATTCGATCCCTCCGCGTCCACAATGGACCAGAAACGAGTGGGAATTATACGCCAATATTATTCTTTGCTTATGAGGCTGAGATTCAATATACAATTACAGGAGGATATTCACTTTCCCCGGAGAGATATATGGATAGATTGACCTTATTAAAATTCCAAAAAGACATCTGGCAAATCGCCCGCCAGATCCCAGTTGGTAAAGTCGCCACCTATGGCCAGCTTGCCAAGTTGGTAAATCCTCCTGCAACCGTGGCGGCAGATACATACAAAGCTTTCGCCGCTCGCTGGGTGGGAGGTGCCATGGCAGCTTGCCCCGAGGACGTACCCTGGCAACGGGTAGTCAATTCCCAAGGGAAGATCAGTGATCGTCCCGGTTCACAACATCAACGTCAATTGTTGGAAACTGAGGGGGTTGTCTTTGACGCGAAGGGAAAAATCGATCTGAACCGGTACGGCTGGAAACCCTAATACTCTAAGGGTTCCCCTGGAAGCAAATCTGCCCGATTTGCAGATTGGTCTGATCCAACACGTCTGACCACGGATCGCCAATCAGCCAGTAGGTACCGGAAAGATCCATCGTCTTAGGGATCGTGAAATCTTCAATAGATTTGTTATCCTGGTCGAAAACCTGAAATCTACGATCGAGCCAATTTATCGTAATGGTGATGTATTGATCGTTAGCCAAAGCAAAACTGTCAAAAGATTCTGTGGTGCCATTATTGTTGATGATAATTTTGGCGGCTTGGGATGGGTTGCTGTTATCCACATGCAAGCCAACTCTTAATGAGCCGTTCGCTTTGCTGCCTAGCCAGGAACCGGCATATTTTTGGTCCACCATGACCAATTGGTAGACCCCTTTATTCAACAGGCGAATTGAAAATATACTGTTGGGCGCATCCGAGCGTATCCCCAGGAAAGCGGTGGATGTCATATCTGAGATCAGGGTTACTCCAGGCCGGGTAAAATCAACTCTCCCGTTCCCGCTTGACAAGAAGAATCTACCCGCCCAAAGGTTGTTGGTAAAACCAGCATCCCCTTCCGCAAAACCTGTCGCCAGGGTGGGTGAATCAATTCCCGCTAAGCGGCAGGTTTTTTCGAGAAGCGAAAGAGGTTTGGGGGTTGAGTCCACAAAAGGGGTGGGAAGATTAGCGATCAAGGCGGGTGTTGGATTGAGAGCCCGTAGCCCCAATATTCGCCTGAAGGCAGCTGCATTCACCCTCCACGAAGGAGGCGTTGAAATGATCCCCAATCCTATCAAGATGACAACCACTGCAACTGTACCAATCAAAGGCAAAAGAATTGCCAGGACAACCGCAAGCTCACGATGTTTTTTCTTTTCGGGTAAGGGATGATCGGGCTTGCTCCCCTGGGACGCCATTCTGACGGTCGCCAGCGATTCCTTGTTAGGTGCATGGTATTCCCCTCCGCTTTGGACCAGTCCCTGCAGAGCCCGGGTAAAAGTTGCCATATCGGGAAATCTGCGGGCTGGGTCCTTGGCGAGGGCTTTGATGATCACGTGCTCCACCCCTGCTGGAATATCTCCCGCCCAAGTCTTCGGATCGGGAACGGGATCGTAACATTGTTTAAATCCGATCGCGATCGGGGTGTCTGCTTTGAAGGGAATGCACCCTGTGATCATTTCATATAAAACAATCGCCAGGGCATACATGTCTGCTCGCCCGTCAGCGGGCTTGCCCATCACCTGCTCGGGCGCCATGTATTCCGGGGTACCGATCCCAGCCACGCCACTCCCTGAAAGGTCGGCGGCGAACCCACCCTCCAGGATTTTTGCCAGGCCAAAATCGGAAAGCATTGGAGAGCCGTTTTCGGTGATAAGAATATTTGCCGGTTTCACGTCGCGGTGGATGACGTTATGCTGGTGAGCATAGTCCAGGGCTTGGGCAATGGGGATCAAAAATCGGATGGCATCCACCCAGAGGATCGGCTTGCCCATCCGTTGTTTGAGGGTGCCATAGGGTACATAATCCATGACGATAAAGGGCGTTCCTTCAAATTCCCCGTATTCATTAACATGTACGATGTTGGGATGGGAGAGCTTGGCAAGCGCCTTGGCTTCACGCTCAAAGCGTTTGATGAAGTCGCCACTGGAATCCCGGTCCATGCGGATGACTTTGAGAGCGACCATCCGATCCAGGCGAACGTCGAGGGCTTTGTATACGGTCGCCATCCCCCCTTCGCCGAGCTTTTCTAAGACTCGGTATCGTCCGAATTCACGACCTACCAGGGATGCCATATATCTGAGATTATACAAGCAAAAAAAGTGAAGATATTGGACCTAACAAAAATATCGGAAATGCTATGACCGTTCTCTTAGATTCATGCTGTGCTCAACCGCATGAATACTCGATTCTCTAAACTACTTTCCAGCCAGGTTTTCTAGGGTTGCTGATATTCCTGGATACTCAGGTCAATGGCACGTAGCAACGATGTTTCATCGGCACTATCATAATTCAGTGCCCAGATCATTATCCCGGATGCTTGTCTAAGGGCAAGTTCAGTTTTTCTCTGAATGGTCGGGATGCCATTATAGTTGACGGTCGTAGAAAGTAACTTTACTTCATCCACATAGGCTGCCTGTGGATCCTTCAACACGATCTTCCAATACGGACTGTAGATGGGCCGGGAATAGAAAGGTACTCCGAGAACAGCTTTGGCAGCTGGCAGGCCACGTCCCAGCCAATACCGGATGGCTTCTTCTGCAAGTTCATACGGAGAATGGTTGGGACCATCCCCGTCATACGCCATGATGTTCACAAAATCGAATAGCTCAAATGCTGAGCTGGGGATACCTTCTCCCGTAGATCCAAAAGCTACCACTGCACTGGTTATAAGTTTATTCGGCAAGGCTTTGTGTAGTTCCTGCATCAAAGCAAGAAAATTATCGGATGCCTTTCCCTGAATTGGAAACTCCCAATCGATATCCGCGCCATCCAGTTTAAATTGATCAATAAATTCTGCTAGTCCATTTACAAACATGGTCCGGGAAGTCGGATCGGCAGCCAGTGTTTCGAATTCGTCATTCCAACCCCAGCCACCAACCGAAATGAGGACTTTCACTCTCTTCGCATGAGCTTTTTCAACGATTTCCCGGAGTTCAACAGGGTTACCAATCGGGGTGAATGTTCCGTCTTTATTTGGTGTTAGAAATGCATAATTGATATGGGTCAGTTTGTCGAATTGAATAGCACCAACATCAATTCCCGCTATCGCATAACCAACGACCCGGAACCTGGGTGTTTGTACACAACTCGCTAAAAATCCAGCTAACAGTACTAAAAACAGAACGAAAGTAATTATTCGGAAAAAAGGAATTCGTTTGTATGCAGAGGTCATATCTTTAATATATATCAAAAGATAGGTAAGGCTCAAGTGCCCTACCTATCTCCTTTCGTTTTTAAAAACAGGTTAATATTCTTTGATTTTCAATTCAATTTTCAGCAACTCCGAATATTAATCTGGAGTGATTGACCGTATTTATGCTTTCGGTCCAGATTTCACCACTTCAGGTTTTACCTGGGCGACATACTGCTCAAAATTCTTGATGAATCGGCCTGCCAGATCTTTGGCATGTTTTTCGTAATCCGCCTTATCCTTCCAAGTGGCGATGGGATCCAGCACTTCACTGGGAACATCCGGGCAGGAGGTTGGCATGGGCAATCCAAAGTAAGGATCGTTGCGAGTCGGAATCTTTTCCAGCGCGCCTGTCAATGCAGCCCGGATGATGGCACGCGTGTAGGGTAGTTCAAACCGGTGACCTACACCGTAAGGGCCTCCCGTCCAACCGGTGTTCACCAGCCAAACCTGGGCATGGTGCTTGGCAATTTTCTGCCCAAGCAGTTCAGCGTACACACCAGGTTTGAGCGGCAGGAAGGGTGAACCAAAGCAGGTTGAGAAAGTTGCTTCTGGTTCTACGATCCCGCGTTCAGTCCCTGCCAGTTTGGATGTGTAGCCGGAAAGAAAATAGTACATGGCCTGTTCCGGAGTCAGATTGGCGATGGGGGGCAAAACGCCGAAAGCATCCGCAGTCAGGAAGAAAACGTTCTTCGGATGCCCTCCCCTGCCCTCGGGGACAAAACCGGGGATGTATTCAATCGGGTAAGCTGCCCTGGTATTCTCGGTAAGTTTGTCGCTATCGAAATCAATGACCCGAGTGGTTGGATCATAGACGACATTCTCAAGCACGGTACCGAAGTTACGGCAGGCGGCGCTGATCAGGGGTTCGTATTTTGGGTTCAGCTTGATGGTCTTGGCATAGCAGCCACCTTCGAAATTGAACACACCATCATCGCCCCAACCGTGCTCGTCGTCACCGATCAGTCCGCGTTCGGGATCGGATGAAAGGGTGGTCTTTCCTGTTCCCGAAAGTCCAAAGAAACAAGCGGTGTCTCCATCCTTGCCTATGTTCGCAGAACAGTGCATGGAGAGTACACCCCGATGAGGCATGAGCAGGTTCATGATGGTGAAGATGGATTTTTTACATTCTCCGGCGTAACCCGTACCACCGATAATAATGATCTTTTTGGTGAAGTTCACTACAATGAATGCTTCTGAATTGGTGCCATCTTCAGCTGGAATCGAGTAACAACCTGGTGCCTGGATGACGGTGAATTGAGGCACATGGTTTGCCCGCTGTTCAGGGGTGAGTCGGATGAAAAGGTCCCGGGCAAAAAGGCTGGTCCAGGCATTTTCGGTGATAATGCGGATCGGCATCTGGTATTTGGGATGATTTCCTACCGCCAGATCCTGGACAAAAGCATCCTTGCCATTGTAGTAGGCAACCATCCGACCAAATAATTTTTCAAACTGCTCTGGGTTGATCGGGCGGTTGACTTTTCCCCACCAGATATCGGCGTCATCTGCCGTCCCGTATTGAACGACAAATTTATCATTGGGAGACCGTCCGGTGTATTTGCCGGTTGCAACCACAATTGAACCCAATTCAGTCAGGTTGCCTTCACCGCGTTTGAGAGACTCTTCGACTAATTGGGCAGGATACAGATTCCAATACACATCCTTCAAGTCGTGCAGACCAATTCCGGTCAAATCCGTTTTGCTGGGCGTTCCAATATTTTGCATGGTTCATCTCTCCCTTTTTAGATAGGATTTTTTCCCTTACTCAGGCAACCCCGTATTTTCTTTTCAAAAAGTCATCCGCAGCGTTACCGAGCATGTGATGCAGCAATCGGTCCTTGTGGGTCTTGATGTAGGGCAGATCGAGCGGGTCATCCAAGATCGGATGCAAATAAGACGCAGCCCGATATTTGAGCGGCTCATCCGTGTTCCCGAGCACTTTTTGAACCACTTCGGGATTGCAAGGTCCCGGGGTTTTGCCAAATTCACCCTTCATGATCATACGGAATTCATTGGAAACGAATGAATACCGCTCCCCGAACATCACATTGAATGCTGCCTGGGAACCAATGATCTGACTTGTCGGAGTTACCAAAGGTACATAGCCGGCATCGGCGCGGACGCTGGGGACTTCAGCCAGTGTTTTCTGCAAAATTTCCGGGTCGGTGCTGCCTAATTCCTTAATCTGGTTCACCAGGTTGGTGTACATTCCGCCCGGGATCTGCGATTTGAAGATCTCATCGTCAAAATTTGGGTAAGCCAATTCCTTCAGGATCTCCCGGCTGATAGGGAGCGCCTTCTCGATGTTCTCTTCGCCGCCCTTTTTCAGCAGGTTGATCACCTGGTTGACCTTCTTGCGGTCCACGTCCTTATAATCGACAGGCTTATAGAACTTGCCGGCATAGGGGATGAATTTTGCCAGCTCGTCGAAGATCTTGAACAATTCTTTCTGGATCTTCAGGATCAAGGCTTTATCGAGCCCGTGCTCCAATCCCATTTCTTCGGCAAA
>JBGQAS010000354.1:0-2813 GCA_041494435.1 Anaerolineaceae bacterium
CCAGACGATGGCATTTTTCAGATCTTCATCTTCAACGCCAGTTTCAAGCATCTCCAAAAGTCGTTGGCTGGCCGATTTGAGTTCAATTTCACCTACCGCCTGGATGGCTTCTATTTGGACATCCTCATCTTTTGAATTCAAATGGTGGAGTACTTCCTTTTCCCATTGCGGGTCGGCAGACCTGCCCATGGAAAACAGAGCCGTGACCAGCCATTCTTTTCCTTTTTCGGCGTAGGCTTTTTGGATCAAGCTTGGGATTTCCTCCCGGCAGGAGTAGCTGGCAGCTTCGAGGGCGCGCCGGCGTACCAGGGGAGCATCGATTCCATTGATGACCGCGAGTAAATTAACCATCATGTCGTCGTAAACTTTGTCGGGGACCTTGTCGAGCTCGCCTTCGAGAACGTAATTCCCCAGGGCGAATGCAGCTTCAGCGCGGACCTTTTCATCCGGGTCGGTGTGCATCAGTGCAATGAACAAGGGGATGACTTTCCGATCGTCAGTGTTTTCCAACAGCCGGATGGCCGTACCGCGGACAATTGGGTCAGCTTCTTTCAGCCCAAGCAGCGCCACGGATTCAAAATTCACGAGTGTGTCTTTGTCGTTGATTTCTTCAAGGTCGGTGAGCAGAGCTCCACGCCGCACCGGGTCGATTTCCTTCCAAATAGCCTTCAGTTCCTTGGCTTCAGCAAGGGACAAATCTGAAAAGCGATGGAGGAATCGAGCCGGGAAAGCATGTTCTTCATCCAGCAGGGCTGTGATCACTTCGAGAAAATTAATTACTGATTCCATGAAACCCTTTCTACGGTAAAACCACTGGATTGACGATATCTTGCACCAGCAAGAAGGTCATTAACAGGATCAAAAGAAAGAAACCGATAGTATGAACCGCATTTTCCAAGTTGGGGGGCACCCTCTTGCGGAATAATAGTTCAGGGAGCAGGAAGAGAATATGCCCGCCATCCACCGCGGGGATGGGGAGTAAATTGCTGATGCCCAGAATAATTGAAATGTTGGCGAAGAACCAAAGGATGTTTAGTACTGCCAAGCCTGGATGGTTCGCTTCTGCGGGTGCTGCGCTAGCGCGAACCTGGGAGTAAATATCGTACAAACCTACCGGGCTGACCAACCGAGCCTGGCTGCTACTCAACTCTCCCCTGATCAGTTTCACCGGCAGGGTAACAACCTGTACGATGGTGTCCCCGGTCAATTGGACGGAATAGGGCATTGCCTGGAAAAAGTTCAGTTGCATCACCGGGTTCGTCATGACCAGTCCCATGGGACCTTCTCCAGTGGGAGATACCAATCGGGGAATAATCGTTAGTGTGAGCGTGGTCGCTCCGCGGAGAATGGTCACCTGGATTTGCTGACCTAAATGAAGCTTGGTGATGGTGCTCACCTGGTCCATGGAAGTGATGGTCTGCCCGGCGACTGCGGTGATCTGGTCTCCCACCTGGAACCCGGCAGTCTGCGCCGGAGAACCCGAATTTACTTGAAGCACCTGTACTTTACGGAAATTGGGAGCACCACTAAGACTGAATACAACGCTGAAAATCACAATTCCCAGCAACAGGTTCATGGCTGGACCTGCCAGGAACACGGATAGCCGTTTCCAAGGTTTGGCTGCGGCAAAACCACCTTTCACAGTTGGGTCATTTTCTGCTTTGGGGCGGACAAAAGCTCCAAAGGGTATCCAGTTCAAGGATATCTGGGTCCCTTTGAATTTAAACAAATTCACCATTTTGGGAGGGAATCCGAAGCCGAATTCTTCAACCTCTATGCCAAAAGCTTTGGACACAATGAAATGCCCGAACTCGTGGAAGAACATCAGCAAGCTGAAGGCGATGACAAATTCCAAAATGGTAACTGCAGCGGACAAAATAGAACTCATTCAACATTCCTTTTTGAGGCTTATGTAGTCTACGATTATAACCAATGAAAGCGGGAACTATTCTATGAAACTAATCAGAGGGATCAAACCAGATAGGCTCCCCCTCCGGCAGGGCTGACGATCACCTTGATCACACCCGGCAGGGATTGAAGCATGGCGACGGCTTCATTCATATTGGATTTTGGTGTAATGACATGGACATTAGGTCCAGCATCGACCGTGGCAAAGACGGATAATCCCTCGTTTCGGGCAGTGGCAACCGCTTTGAGGATCTGAATGGTGGCGGGTTCCCAGTACATCAAGGCAGGTGTGGAAGTCATCATTACGGCATGCATCCACAGGCTGTCAATTTCAGAGATCATAGACAGAGGATCGAAATCCTTTTGAAGGATGGCATTCCGGCAAATCTCCAGGCGTCGGGGGGCATCTTTCACCCGGCTGTCTTGCAGCGGGCTGGTATGGGCTAGGGAATGCCCTTCCTTGGAGGAAAGCATCTTTTCGGTGGTTTTCACCAGGGCGATGCAATCCACCAACTCCCAATGATCGGTTCCTGCCAGCGATTTACCAAAAGAAGATCTATCCGATGTACCGGCATTCCATTCCACGAAACCAGCGGGGATGGAGCGGCAAGCTGACCCGGAACCTCGGCGAGCAAGTCGGGATAGAGAAGGTTCGTCTAATTCCAATCCGATAGCCTTGCTTCCTGCCAGTGCCAACGCCGCAAAAGCAGATGCTGAAGAGGCCAGCCCGGCAGCCATGGGGAATTTGTTCTCGCTTTCGATGCGGGCATGAGTTTTCTTATGAGCCAATTTTCGGATCACGTCCATGAATTCAGTAATGCGGTGAAACCTTTCTCCCAACACCACCTGTTGGTTGATCTCCAGTTCATCCTGCTCCAAGTGGGAATCGAAGGTGACGGTAACAC
>JBGQAS010000152.1:0-5365 GCA_041494435.1 Anaerolineaceae bacterium
AAGAATCTAGCGAAACTTTCTTCCAAGTTGACCACATCCGTCTGGAGCTTGCGCTTTGCGGCACTCATGACCTTGATCATGGGGGTTGCCAACCTTCTTTCTTCGCTCACTCCCGCCTTTCGCGACAGGCTGCTCAAGTTAAGAGAACTACTCCCGTTGGGGATTTCCAATGGAAGCCGGCTGGCTACTGCTTTGGCTGGGTTCGCCCTCATCCTTCTGTCGTTTCAGCTTTTACGCCGCAAGCGGGTAGCCTGGTATTTTACCGAAGGTTTCCTCCTCCTTTCTGCATTTGCCCACCTCTTCAAGGGATTGGATATTGAAGAAGCTCTCTTTGCCTTGCTGCTGGCCGGCTGGTTGTTAATAATTCGTTTCCAATTCCACGCTCGTTCAGATGCCTATTCCGTCCGACAGGGGTTTATTGCCCTGGGGGCTGCAACGGTTTTTACCGTGCTCTATGGCACCATTGGCTTTGCCTTATTTGCCCATCACTTCCGCACTCATTTCAATCTTTGGCAGGCATTGCAACAAACCTTGGTGATGTTTACTTCATTTGCGAATCCAGGTTTGACCCCCGCATCCAACTTTGGGAGATATTTCGTTGACTCCATTTATGTTATCGCTATTGTTACATTTACTTACGCCATTTTTATGCTCATCAGACCGGTGCTGGTCCGACAGCCCGCCTCCCCGGCAGAAAGAGAAATTGCACGTCAAACTATTCACATACACGGCACTACTATCCTGGCGCCTTTCGCCCTGCTGCCGGATAAATCCTACTTGGTTTCAAAAAAGGGATCCATTATCGATTACATGGTTGAAGGAAGAGTCGCTTTAGCTTTGGGTGACCCCATCGGTCCAATCCATGACGTTTCCAAAACCATTCACGAATTCAAACTTCTATGCGATCAGAACGATTGGCTCCCGGCATTCGTTGATGTTCCCCCGGACCATTTGAGCGTTTTCGCGAAACAGGGCTTTCGCTCCCTTGCGGTTGGGCATGAAGCAATCGTGAACCTGGAAACCTTCTCTCTGGAAGGCAGCCGGAATAAAGATTTGCGTTATATCTTCAATAAATTCATAAAATTGGGATACACCACTGATGTTCTAACAACCAAAATTCCTCAAAAGATCAAATCCGACCTGAGAGAAATTAGCGACGATTGGTTGATCACCCGTAAAGGGGTGGAAAAACGGTTTTGGGTGGGCTGGTTTGATGAAGCCTACCTGGAATGCTGGCCCTTGATGATTGCCCGTAACCAGGCAGGCAGGCTGATGGCATTCAGCAATATACTCTCGGCTTACAACGAACCCGTGGCAACCGTGGATATGATGCGCCATTCGCTGGAAGCCGAAAGCGGGGTAATGGAGTATCTGTTCCTTTCCATGTTTTTTTGGGCAAAGGAAAATGGGTTCAAGCAATTTGACCTGGGGTTATGTGCCCTGGCAGGGGTTGGCACGGAACCACAGGATGCGGCCGGTGAAAGAGCCATCCACTATCTTTACGAGCATATGAACAGTTTTTTTGATTTCCAGGGATTGCATCATTTCAAGGAAAAATTCCATCCTGAATGGCAGCCCCGCTACCTGTTATTTCCAAGCTATTCCAACCTTCCCGGTATTGTCTGGGCGCTCAGCCGCGCGGATACCAATCACATGCCCATCACCGGGGAATTCATACGCTAAACAAAGATTTGTGCGAGAAGAATATCAAATAATAAGTGCCTCTCGTCGATGGCTAAATTACTTATAAAACATTTTCTACAAAATAATATGGGGAATTGCTAGAAGAGGGATAGATCGGAATTCCGAAAATAATATCTCCTATTTACAAGCACGAATATCATACAGTTTCCGCCAATATATCCCTTGGCTTTCATCGTGAATTATCACTGCACACGGTTGATCAAACATCTTTCTCTGAACTTCGTTTAAGTTTTCCCAATACTCCTGATCAAAATAAGCATACGAGAATCCTCCAGAATTCATTCGATAAACATCGGGTGTGTTTACCAGGTCTGTAAAAGAAGGTTTTCTTGTGTACCAGGTATCTCCCGCGTTTGTGTAACGACCAAAAATTGTTGCAGCCCGACTCGGATCAGGATCAAAGACCAACGTGTTCGGTTCGAGATTGTTCCAGTAAATAGTTTCCATCTGCACATCTGGAGGAGAGATAAAGTAAGAATAAACCTGATTTTTTATATTTGGGAGTTGCACTCCAAGCATGACCAATCCCCCAAATATAACAACCCCCCCTAGGATTCCTGTTATCCCCCGAATCAGTTTTTTTCTATGTGAAGCCCATAACCAAACTAAAGAGACTGCCATTAATGAGCAAATGGGTATAAAGAAATATAACCTCGCACCGTTCCCAACTCCAGTGGGACCGGTAAAACGAACGAGAATCATTGGGATGCTGATAATAGCAGCGCCTGTCAAGGTAGCTTCATACCAACGCCCGGCGCGAATAGCTTTCCACGCCCACCATGCCAACAGGGGAATCACCAAAACAATTGGCCCAACTTCCGCCAAGGCTACCACCAACTGACTTATATTGATCAGGGAGAGTACTCCTAATTGATTTGAAACAATTGCTGGCGCTGCCAATCGAAATCCAATTACAAAAGCAGAACTCGGCGTTGCGTGACCCAGGAGTTGATCAAGTATTCCTGCAAGGTAAGTCGTTATTACGCCACCTTGGAATACGATTATTACTCCACTCACAAGCCATACTAGCCACCACTGTTTCAACGCAATAGGCAACTTTAGGCTGCGAGAACGGATCATCCATATCACTGTCAGAGCGATCAAGGCTACTGCCAGTAAAGGCAACTCAACTTCGTCCAATAAACCGATGCTTGAAATAAGAATAACCGAAATTACACTCCCCCAGATATTCTTCCAGCGTGTAGAAGTGAGAAGAAGCGAGAATAATACCGCCACCAATAGCAAACCGATTGCCCCATGAATCTCTTCGGTGCCTGCAGAAAAGACTCCATTTATAAAAGCAAAAGGAAACAAATAACTACCTTGCCCGGCAAGTTGCCAGGGGTTTGCCAATGCTGCGGTCAGGGTTGGACCGGCTGTTAATCCAGAACCAATGAGCTGGACTTGAGAACTAAAGATGTTTAGAAAAGTATTCGGCACAAACAAAAGCAGCCAGCGTGTTCCCGAGATAAATAAAACGGCTGCTCCCCCAACTATTTGTGCCAATTTATTTCGGGTAACCCGAAACGCCCACAATCCACCCAGAAGAACAGCTGGAGCCATGGTAAACGCCCGGGCAAGATCCCAGGCAGTCCAAGGTTGCCCACTGGTGATGCGCATGATTTGAGCGCCAAATAATAAGAGAAAATAGTGATATCCAAAGGGTGCATGTGGGTCATAAGCAAAATGGGGCGGAATCTGCCCAGTAGCCATGATCGAAAGAGTCGGCAAGTGGGCATAGTCATCAAAAATTGCCAGTCCGCGATTGACCAGGAAAAAGGCGTAGGTAATTACTATCAAAAACAACCATTGCTTTGGCAGGATTTTGATCTTCAACCCACGGAATCCTCCATGAGAAAAGGCTAGGCCGAATCCAGCCAGCAGAACGACCAGTGCAGAAATCCAAATTGCCCATGGAAAGGTAACTACTCTTGCAATGAAATTTACCAGCCCCACTTCGGCTGCCAATCCAACCACCAGACCAATAATTCCTTCTTCTTCCGGACGTAAATTAAAAGCGGAGTGTACCATCCACCATCCGCCGATAATCCAACACATCGCCCAGAGAATGAATATCAATCCAGTCAGCAATTCATTCATGATGCATTCACTCCAAATGTGTAAACTAGTTTTCTATCATCATCACTGCTCAGTGAGCTATCCTAAATAATCCCCAAAAAGCTAATAAGTGCATTTATTATAGCGAACTATTTTGAATACCACTCCAACCTGCACAAAAGAAATGGCTAATCCGTAAAGTGAAACCATTTAATTTCTTTTTGATCGACGTGATTCTCTGAAAATCTACGCAAACTAAAGTAATAGTCCCCGATATCTTATTGATTTGGAAATGAATTGGGGTTAAAAAAGTTTAAATAAAAAAAGCCCCTTGGCAATGACCTACTCTCCCGGGAGGTCGCCCTCCAAGTACCATCGGCGCTGGCATGCTTATCGACCGGGTTCGAGATGAGACCGGGAGTACCCATGCCGCTCAGATCACCAAGAGACTTTTTTATCGAAGATAAAAAGTCCATAAAGAATAGTATGTAGGTTACGCATGAAAGAACGTCTTGTTCTCCACACCACGCGAAGAGATCGGTCATTAGTACAGCTTAGCTTAACGTATTGCTACGCTTACACACGCTGCCTATCAAACAGGTAGTCTACCTGTGACCTTTCCCTTGCGGGGGGGGATCTAATCTTGAGGCGAGCTTCCCGCTTAGATGCTTTCAGCGGTTATCCCTGCCAGACATAGCTACCCAGCGATGCCGTTGGCACGACAACTGGCACACCAGAGGTCTGTCCACCCCGGTCCTCTCGTACTAGGGGCAGCTCCTCTCAAATCCCTTACGCCCACAGCGGATAGAGACCGACCTGTCTCACGACGGTCTGAACCCAGCTCGCGTACCGCTTTAACGGGCGAACAGCCCGACCCTTGGGACCTTGTACAGCCCCAGGATGCGATGAGCCGACATCGAGGTGCCGAGCGAGATCGTCGATGTGAACTCTTGGATCTCACCAGCCTGTTATCCCCGGGGTAGCTTTTGTCCGATGAGCCACGACCCTTCCACTCAGAATCGTGGGATCACTAAGCCCTACTTTCGTACCTGCTCGACGCGTTGGTCTTGCAGTCAAGCTCCCTTGTGCCTTTACACTCTATGGCAGGTTTCCATTCTGCCTGAGGGAACCTTTGGGCGCCTCCGTTACCTTTTAGGAGGCGACCGCCCCAGTCAAACTGCCCACCTGGCACGGTCCCCCACCCGGATTACGGTGTGGGGTTAGGATCTAAATATAATCAGGGTGGTATTTCACTGATGGCTCCACCGAAGCTAGCGCTCCAGTTTCACAGCCTCCCACCTATACTACACAGATCATATCCAAATTCAATGCCAAGATGCAGTAAAGCTCCACGGGGTCTTTTTGTCCTGCTGCGGGTAGGCCGCATCTTCACAGCCATTTCAATTTCACCGGGTCCTTCGTCGAGACAGTGCTCTGATCGTTACGCGGTTCGTGCGGGTCGGAACTTACCCGACAAGGAATTTCGCTACCTTAGGACCGTTATAGTTACGGCCGCCGTTCACCGGGGCTTCAGTTCAAAGCTTCGCTTACGCTAACCTCTCCCTTTAACCTTCCGGCACTGGGCAGGTGTCAGCCCCTATAC
>JBGQAS010000100.1:0-6729 GCA_041494435.1 Anaerolineaceae bacterium
CAAACTGGCCTTTTTTGGGATTTCCGGCTTGCTGTTGTTCGGCCAGTCCGCCCTGGCTCTCCTAGTCGGGAGAATGTTCTAGCTCGCGACAGGATATGAACTCTCATTTCCAATCGCTGGCTAATACCGGCTCCAATCGGAGAGCGGCGTAGCCGCTCCGCGCAGGCGCGATTGCTAGAATGAGTCATAAAATTAAGATGCTTTACAGCTCATTTACCCCAGACAGTATAATTTATCCATGAGGAAGATTGCTTTTTTCTCTATCTTGATCGTATTTTTAACGAGCTGTTCTTCATCTTTATCTATCACATCCACGCCAACGCAAAGACCAACCGCCACCATTACCCCCACTCCCATAGTTTATGCAACCATTGTTTCCTTCAACTATTATCCGGAACTGAATGCATTTCAAAAAGGATGCAGCACTCCCGCTGGATGCGCTCAACTGTTGATTAATCATGGGTGGGTATATGATCCCATTAAAGAAGACGAGGCTTATGGTAACAATGTAATCCCTTCGCCCGTCGTGTCATTAAAAAAAATGGTTGGACAGTGTGCCACCATTGCCTATGCCATTGCAGCAGGGGTGCTGGATGACGGCTATCCACCCAATATTCTTGTATTGGTGGCAAGTGATGTCAGCCATGCGATTTACCTTTACCAGGATTCGAAGGGGTTGTGGGGGTATGTTCAAATCCTCCAGTTGGCTCCAATCTATCGTCCCCGCGTGCTGGTTGTGGATAACGAAGTCCCCCGCTTTGCAACCATTAACGATTTGTTCAAATACTACACCACTGAAGGTATACATAGTGCCGATTTTTATAAGTATTATTTTTACACAAAAAAGGACCTGCCTGAAAATTGGCTGACCGCAACGAAAACCATTAATCCGCTGTCCTATACCCAAACCGGACCTTAATATATCACTCGAAAAAACCTCTATTCACAAAGACAAGCCCACCCTTGTCTTTTTCTTTTATTGAAAGCATACTTGAGCCATGCTCGTCAAAGAAAAACTCTCAAAAACCATTCTCTCCAAGTCGCAGGTCTATGACTACGTGATCAACCCCTACGTGGGTTGCCAGCACGCCTGTTCCTACTGTTATGCCAGCTTCATGAAAAGGTTCACCGGGCATAAGGAACCTTGGGGCGATTTTGTGGATGTTAAGATCAACGCTGCCGAATTACTGCAAAAAGAAATTCTAAAGAAAAAGAAGGCTACGGTTTGGGTCAGCGGGGTGTGCGACCCCTACCAACCTTTGGAAGGAAAATATCAGCTTACCCGCAAGTGCCTGGAAATCCTGGCACAAAATGACTGGCCAGTGGTTGTCCAAACCCGCTCTCCGCTGGTCCTGCGCGATCTGGATATTCTCAAGAGCGCAAAGAACTTTGAGGTAGGTATGTCAATCACCACGGCGAACGATGATATCCGAAAATTGTTCGAACCTCATGCCCCACCGATAGATGCTCGATTGAAAACCCTCGATGAAATGCACAAGGCTGGCATTCGCACCTTCTGCATGATCGCTCCCATGCTTCCGGATGCCGAAGGATTGCCTGCACTTCTGGAGGGCAAGATTGATTACCTTTTGGTGGATCGCATGAATTACAACCATGCCAATTGGGTTTACAAGAAATATGGCTTGCAAGATAAACTTACGGACGGCTATTTTGATCTTGCTATGCGAGGGATCGCTTCTGACTGTCGGAAATTGGGGATCGATTGCCGCTAACCTACTAGAATAAGGTCGCCAAGGTTTGTTGGTTTTATATTGAATCACCATCATTGCAAAGTGAAATTCATGAACAAAAAACTGATCACACTTCATATCCTGGATGAGTTCTTGGGCATCGTCGGTATGGGTGTGGCTCTTTTCTGGTCAGCAGGGCGGTTGGATTGGTGGGCGGCTTGGGCAGCAATTGCCGTGTGGTTGGCTTTTTATGCGGCGACAGATATCATCATCCTTCGAAAAAACCCAGATCTAATGGCGGAGCGTCTATCTCCCCCCAAGGGGGCGAAGACTTGGGACAGGACCATCATGAGCGCCCTTCGCCTGATGCAGTTGGTACGCTATATCCTCGCCGGGCTTGATCAGCGCTTTGGCTGGACAGGTGGCTTTCCTTTGTCCACCCAGATTATTGCCTTGATGGTCTGTGTCCTGAGTTATGCTCTACTTGCTTGGGCTATGGCTTCCAATACCTTCTTTTCACAGATCGTTCGCATACAATCCGACCGCGGTCACAATGTTGCATCAAAGGGTCCATACCGCTTTGTGCGTCATCCGGCTTACATCGGCATGATTCTGTTTGAACTGGCAATGCCCATACTCCTTGCATCTTGGTGGAGCCTAATCGCAAGTTGTATATGTGCAATCCTGCTCATCCTGCGTACGGCTCTCGAAGACCATACATTAAAAACAGAGCTTGCCGGGTATGAGGATTATGCTCATCAAGTGCGTTTTCGACTGATTCCGGGTATTTGGTAAGAGAAAATTCTGCTTTTATAAAACTTCATTTCCAATTTGTAGAGCCATCTTGCAAATGGTAGATGCTGCTTGGAAGAGCTCAATTCCAGAGATAAGATGATAAAGAGATGAATGAATCGAATTTTAACGAGCTTTGCATCGAGATAAAGAGGTGTAAAGGTTGTTGAATTTCGAGTAAATTCACCTTATTATATAAATAGATACAAAAGTTCTCTAGTTAGTGGAAACAGGAAGGGAGGCTATGCCCATGACCACTTCAACCATTGATGGTTTTGCTGCCATGGCAGTAAAGCAGCAGCTGGAGCCGTTTTCTTATGAAGCCCCAAAATTGAATGACCACGATGTCCGTGTTGCGATCACCCACTGCGGTGTGTGCCACACGGATATTCACGCCATAGATGATTACTATGATATCAGTACCTACCCGTTCGTCCCCGGGCACGAGATCGTCGGGAAGATGATTGAAGCAGGCAGCCACGTCACTGAGCTGAGGGTTGGCGATCGGGTTGGTGTTGGCTGGCAGGGGAGATCATGCGGGGAATGTGAATGGTGCCTGATGGGCGAGGAGCAGCTTTGCCGAAAGATCGTTTCCTCGGCAACCTGGACGCCCTACGGTGGCTTCTCCTCTTCGGTGGTGGTCGACAGCCGCTTTGCCTACCCCTTGCCGGACGGGATGCCTTCTGAAGTGGCAGCCGTGCTGATGTGTGCCGGCGCAACCGTTTACAATCCTCTGAAGAAATACCGGGCAAATTTTCCTCAAAAAATCGGCATTATCGGCGTCGGAGGGTTGGGTCACCTGGCTATTCAATTTGCCAGGGCACTCGATTACGATGTGACCGCCATTTCATCCTCTCCAGAAAAGAAGGCTGAAGCCCTTGGGTTTGGAGCGCACAGGTTTCTTCTGTCCAGCGACAAAGATGTCATGGCAAAGGAAGAGTTTAGCTTTGACTTTCTATTGTGCACCGTCAGCAACTGCAATAAATGGGAACCCTTGTTGGATACCATTAAGAAAAGAGGCAAGCTGATCCTGGCAGGCTTCCCAGATATGAGCTTCAATTCCACCGATCTCGTTGCCCACGAACTCTCAATCAATGCCACATTCCTTTGCAACCGGGTCACCATGCGAGAGATGCTCGCCTTTGCCCATGAGCAAGAGATTATGCCCAAAATCGAGCTGATGCCCATGTCAAAAGTCAACGAGGCTTTAAAGAAAGTTAGGGAGAATAAGGCTCGTTACAGGATTGTTCTGGTAAACGAAGCTCCAACAAGCAAAGTATGAGTAAACGTTGATGATAATTTTTGGAACTAAAAGGGCATATTGGGGAAGAGGCGCTCGCGGGCTGAATTTGTCACGTAAGGCGCAAATACTTACATTATGCGGTTTGATATTATTTTGCACCTTGGTGATCTTTTCCGTTCCCTTGCCTGTTCGGGCAGATGTGGGGGTGCAGCCGGTTCTGCCGGGAGGTAGCAGTATCAAGCCGGGAGAGGAAACTCCCATCCAGATGGCTGCTGAGGTCGTAACTATGAATGTCAGGCAGGCTACCGAAGCTGATAACGCGCTGGTTAAATTAAACCCCGATTCTTACGGATATAGTTATCAACCTGTCTGGTTCGTCGCCATTGCCGAAAGTGAATAGGTCGGATAGGACAAAAAAATCCCATATAGTCCGAACAACCAACAAATGGGACATATCGAAAGATATGCCCTTTTCTTTTTGATATAGAATTTACAGGTATTCCGAATGGAGAAAAATCCCATGAAATTAACCGAAGGTATCCTCAATCGTAATGACGTTATGCTCCATTACTGGACCGGTGGAAAAGCCGGTGCACCCCTGGTGGTTTTCACCCACGGCGCTGCCATCGATCACCACGAATGGGATGCCACGTTGCCACTAGTCGGTGAACAATTCAAATTTCTCACCTGGGACATGCGTGGGCATGGGATTTCACGTCCCGCCCACTTTGTTCTACAAGATGCGATGGACGACCTGCTGGCACTTCTGGATAGCCTCAAAGTGAAACAGGCAGTCTTCGTGGGTCATTCCATGGGTGGCAACTTGCACCAGGAGCTGGTCTTCCAGCATCCCGAACGAGTGAAAGCCATGGTCTTCCTGAATTGCACCTGGAATTTCACCAGACTAACCCCGGTCGAGGCATTCACGCTAAAGTTCGCGGAACCTTTGTTGAAAATGTATTCCCAGAAATCCCTGATCGATCAATCCCTCAAAGCCGCTTCCCTGAACCAAGCCGGCCGGGATCTCCTGCGACCGGCGATGGAAAGCACAGGCAAGAACGAATTCATTCACATCCTCCTGGCAGCCACCGCCTGTCTGCACTACGAACCCGGTTATGCCATAGGTAAACCTCTTCTGCTTATCCTGGGTGAGAAGGATCGCACCGGCAACATCGCCAGGGTGATGCCGCTCTGGGCCAAACAGGAACCCAATTGCCGATTTGTGGTCGTCCCCAATGCCAGTCATGCCGTTAACCTGGATGCACCCGATGTTTTCCACAAGGAACTGCTGGATTTCTTGAAGGAACAGCGCTGATAAAATAGCTTATTGGTTACTGGGATGGAGGGAAAATGACAGCTAATGAAAAAGAATATTTTATTAGCCGAACGCAAAGCTATCTCAGGAGCCTTGCTCCGCTCTTTTCCTCTGCTGAGAAAGTCCTTTCAGGGCAGGTGTTTCCGGAATTGATCCCCAACCTGATCACCGAAACCAAGGCATCTTTTCCGGGTTTGCTGACAGAACTGCCATATTTGGGAGGTGATCAAAATCTCTTCAACGCCTCAATCATAGCCGGTGTTGCAGGATTAGCGTATATCCGCACACTGGAGAAGTCTAAAATCCCGCCTGAAGTTATTCAAAAAAGTCTGTATGACATCTATTCTCAGGCTTATTCTTCATTGCCCGGGATAATCAAAAAGGTCCTTATGTGGAATGAGTTCTCCAGCAAGCATATGCATCAATTGGAGGAATTTGCCACATTCACCCAGAAAGGAGAATTTCCTGAGAATTACGTGGTGAAATTTGTCCCAGGAAATGATAGCGACTTCGATTATGGCTTTGATTGCCTGGATTGCGCGGTGATGAAGTTTTATCTACGCATGGGAGCCAAAGAGTTTTTACCTTACATTTGCATTGGTGACTTTGCTCAGTCTCGTGCGATCAGAACTGGTTTGACTCGCAAGACAACTTTGTTTATGGGTGGTGAATGCTGTGATTTCCGCTACAAGCGCAATTCACTCGGACTGGTTGGTTATCCCTTGGAAAATCTGCCAGAGTATAAGCCACAGAAAAAGTAAATAATCTACCTCTTAGTTAGGAATCTTTTTTCTCGCACAGTTTGTTCTTATGCAATCCAATATAAAATTACTTGATGAACCCCGCCGATAATTTCACCCTTCTCCTCCATTCCATCCCCTCGCTCAACCAGGTAATTACCCAATTGAACACAGCTCATATCCGTTACGGCGTTTATGCCGGAGCGTATGTTTCCATAATTACCGCTAATCGTCCAGCAAAGGATGTGGATTTCCTGGTAGCTGATGAAGATTTTCCGAAGGCAAAATCGATCTTTGTGGACAGCACGGAAAAACAAATGGCAGAGACCTCTTTTTTGTATCCCTATGGGAACAAAAAGATCGAACTCATGACCATGGCCAGGTACAACTTTAGGGATTCCCATTATTCCTTCCGGTTGACCGATCTTGCTTGGCAGCACACATCCGTTTTGGAGAGCGAAGGCATTCGAGTCCGGCTATGCAACCCGGTTGAGACCATCTTGCTCAAGGCGATGCTTCAACGTGGGGTAAAAGAAAACAAACACGACCTGGAAGATATCGAGGATTTGCTTAAAGTCGTTAAAGTTGAAAGAAGATATTTGAAAGAGAGACTGCTTGAAGTGAACGCTGATGAACGGTTATTCAAGGTCTTGGAAAAGTTTCATCTTTTATAAATCAGATGCCTTGATTTTCAATCAATCCTTTTTCCCCCACTCTTCCCCATACCTGGGAAAGCAAATAACTGATCACAATTACATTCGGGTCGGGCATCTCAAGATCACACGCCTTGATTAGTTCATCGAATTCGGCTTCCTTCAAGATCCCGGCTTCGAGCATCCGGGTGCGAAGTGACCTGGCCAGGCGGTTCATCCCGGTCCGATAAGGGTTACCTACCGGTAATGCCAAAACGGAGGAACGCACGTGCACATCGATCAGCCCGGCATTGCG
>JBGQAS010000060.1:0-8475 GCA_041494435.1 Anaerolineaceae bacterium
GGGAAAAGCAAAACCCGTACCACCCAAGGATGGGGGATCCTCAAAGCCGGTTAACCCTGAAGAGGAATCCGTTTCCCCGGCTCCAAAGCCTTAGCGGTCATTTATCTGAATAAATAGTGAGATTTGTCACTGACTTGGTTGTCTGACAAGTATTATATTTGCGACGACAAATTTCAAGGTTGGGATTGAAATTTGTCAAGTCAAGCGCTTCACTTGCCAACCCTTTTTATAGGAAAGGGCAACCGCAAAGAGCGAAAGCATGATTGCTTTATTGGTATCTCTCTCCTCCCTCCTATAAGATCAATCCCGCCTTCAAGGCGGGATTGATCGTTAATGTGCCACGATACTATTCAAGCCGTAATAATTGGCTACACATTTATTCACCCAGTTGTTGGGATCTTCGGTTACTTCCTGGATCCCATGTTGGCTGTTGATCGCGGGGAGGTCAAGTACCAGGATTTTTTCCGAAACGGCTTGATGAATCGCTGCATCTCGTTGGTCCCACCTGGAAGTAAATTTCTGCGCCGATTGAATTTCAGGGAAGAGGTTAATGGTTGCTCTTACCGGATAGGCACTGAGAACAAGTAGAAATAGCAGAGAGACCAGTTCGACAATTCTCCCTGCTTTTAAACCCAACCGGGATTTTAGAAGAGATAGAAGGTTTCCAATTTGAAAACCCAGGAAAACAACTCCAACTACAAAAACAAAAAGCCCTGCTGAAAGAGCCCGGCTTTCGGGGTAGGCGGATTCGGCATATATTGATGGTGCACAAATACTGGCAATCAAAATAAAAACAATTACCGGAAGGAGTATCAGGCTCCAAATCTTTGGTTTTGGGATGGAAATTTCAGAATTTTCGTTTTGATTCCAGATGATCAAGGAACCAAGAACCAAGCTGGTCAGGAAAAGGACAACGGTCGGCAAGGGCATGGTCCGGATTACGTTGACCAGGAAATCCCAGGAGTATTGAAAAGAAAGTGTAAAGATCGTGGAAAACCCGGGAGGAGTGGGTAACAATGCCTGCCTGACCTTGTTGCCAGGAGCCAGGATCATGATCAGCATCCCGATCAGTGAACCTGCCAATCCAATCAATTGCCAACGAACCACCTTCCATTTTTTTCCTTTTCGGACATGGATGATGAAAAACAAAATTGCCAGGATGATCACAGTGACTTGCAAGGCAGTGTTGGTTTCTGAAAACCCCGCACCAATCAATGCCACGAGAAAAATTCCAAAGAAGGTCATGAAGTTTTGCGGTACGTCATCATATCGCACAGTGCGTAAAAACCAAGTGATAAGCAATGTCAGGAAAATCAAGGGTAGGGTGTACGTGATGGACCCGTTCATCCAATCCAATACCTGGTAACGGACAGGGTTCATGAAGAAGAAAAAGAAAGCAGCGATTAAGGCGAGATATGCTGCTTTGATCCGGCTCATGGCATGGGCGCGGATTTGAAGCCCATGATTGAAAAACCAGAATAAGGAAGCGGCCAGGAAAAAAATGAAGGTGACAGGCAGGATGGCGGGTAGGGAAGACCCCAATAGAGTTCCGAATTGGGTGATCAATATCGTCGAGAAACGACCCGACCAGGAGACGAAAATATAGTTGAACCCCTGGATCACACCCTGGTGGAGGGCTGTATTCGCATAACAGAAATCATCTCCAAGATATCGGGCAAAAAAACCTTCGTAGGATAAAGCAGCCAAATAAAAGGTAAAGGAAAATGCGACAAGGACAAAGATACCCTCGAGCCAGCCAGAT
This sequence comes from Anaerolineaceae bacterium, assembly GCA_041494435.1. Classification (GTDB taxonomy): domain Bacteria; phylum Chloroflexota; class Anaerolineae; order Anaerolineales; family Anaerolineaceae; genus JBGQAS01. The sequence goes on from JBGQAS010000060.1 coordinate 1,763, forward strand.
CTTGGGTTTAGATCCGATGGAATCTTTTTTGGAATATGTTCTTCAGTCATAGGATTGGTCTATTGGATCGCTCCTAACTTCTTTCCCACTTTGGCAAAAGCCTTTAATCCTTGATCGAGGTCAGATTGAGAGTGAGCAGCAGAAATCATTACTCGGATCCGCGCTTTCCCATTCGGCACAGTGGGGTAACCAATAGCCATGGCAAAAACACCTTCCTCAAACAGGTCACGGCTGAATTGTTGAGCCAGGGAGGCTTCTCCAAGCATGATTGGCGTTATCGGGGTGGTGCTTTGCCCGGTATTGAATCCCAACTTCTTCATTTCTGCTTTAAAGTAGTCGGCGTTTTTCCACAGCTTTTCCACCAATTCATTTGAACTTTCCAGAAGATCGATGGCTGCGAGGCATGCGGCTACATCCGGAGGAGTAACTGCAGAGGAAAACAGGAACGGGCGCCCGCGTTGGCGTAACCATTCAATAATTACAGCATTCCCTGCCACAACGCCTCCCACTACTCCAAATGCCTTCGAAAGTGTGCCCACTTCGACATCCACCTTGCCGTGAAGATGGAAATGATCCACGATCCCGCGACCGCCATTTCCTAGTACTCCTTCGCCATGGGCATCGTCGACCATGAGGAGAATGGAATGTTTGTTGGCAACTTCGTAGATTTTATCCAGGGGGGCAATATCCCCATCCATGCTAAAAACACCATCCGTGATGATCAATCCGCGTCGATATTTGCTTTTATTTTCATTAATTACACGATCAAGATCTTTCGGATCGGTGTGGGCATAGCGCAAGATGGTAGCACCAGAAAGCCGGCAACCATCAATGATGCTGGCGTGATTAAGTTCATCGGAATAGACAACATCTTCCTTGCCGACCAACGCGGGAATGGTTGCAAGGTTGGCGCAGAAACCGGATTGAAATGTAATGGCTGCTTCGACTCCTTTAAAGGCTGCCAGTCGCTTTTCCAGCTCAAGGTGTAGTTCCATTGTGCCTGCGATAGACCGGACTGCAGCAGGACCCGCACCATACTTTTGCAAAGCATCCTGGGCGGCTTTCACCATCTTGGGGTGATTTGCCAAACCGAGGTAGTTATTTGAGCAAAAGTTGAGAACTTTCTTGCCATCGACAACCAGCCAGGCACCCTGCGGCGATCCAATCGTTCGGATACGGTTGTAAAGACCTTTTTCCTTTAACTGGTTAATCTCGTTCTTAATCCATTCTGTTTTTTCTACCATCTCATGCTCCGAATTAAGTGATTTATTGATAAACCTGCTTCCCCGGTGACCCATTATACTTCCTTCTCTTTTTCGTCCTCTGAGAAATATCCTGCTTCCAGCAGCACCGATTTGATGATTTTTTCTCCTGCTGGCTCATAAGCGATTGTGGTTGGGTTGAGACTCTCCCGGATGAATTTCGCAGCTTTGCTTTTGACCAGGATATCCACCATATTCGGATTTGAAAAACGGACGATCTTGAGGGAATCGAAATGTGCCTGTGGTCCTGAAGATTCCCAATTTAAAAGTGCTTTAAATAACACTGGGGGAAAGGGGGAATTGGAATGGTTTTGGATTATCTTAACGAATTGGCTGGTTTTCAAGCCCTGTTTTTTCGCTTTCTTCAGGGATTCATTTGTCACCTGGTAGGAGAAAACATGAGGGTTATTGTCAATCAGCTTGGCAAATCGACCAATCTGGTACCTGACCGCCAAAGAAGAATTTAGAGGAACAGTGACCTTGCCACGACTGTTGATAAAAACATCCTCAGGTGTAAGCTCAGGGATGGAAGGAATTTGGTTTGTTGATAAAGCATTCCACCAGCGCGAAAGGCGAAAGCAGGAAGGACTGCCTTCTTGAGAATAGAAACCAACATCGAGAAACCCTAACCAATGCAAGGTTTTTGTTATCATGAATTCCAGCAGACGGCCTTCGATTTTGTCCCACGCTTCAAACCCTTGTAAGTATTGCCCGGTATCCTTCTCCCGGATATACCAGCTATCGAAATCACCACTTGGCCGCAGGAAATTGGGATTATGCGAGTGGAAATACTCTATGAAACTTTGCAAATCCCACCAGGTCCTTGAAGGAATCTTTTTCAAAACTTCAAGAACTTGCGACCTAACAGAAAGCGGATCATGCTGGCACCTCTTTTCAAAAACGAGATCTTCTACAAGGTACAGATCGTTGAAACCGGCGGAATCTTTCCAAAACGTGACGAACTTGGCAAGAGCCTTTGATCGCGGCATTTCCAAGAAAACTTTTACTGGACCAGATTGTACGCTGTCCTGGTCATCCAGCATCTCGCACCCTTTGAGCGACACCCGAAGGAATTTTTCTTCGACTGCTAAAGGTAGGTTTTTGATTTCAGCATCGGACAAACCCAAACGAAGAGCCGTGATATACGTGCAAGCATCCTGCAAGATGGAGTCGTTTGCCAATATAAAATAGTGAATCTTGTCGGGTGGTACAGATAGACCTGGCAAATTCATGATTACTGGATCGGCTTTCTGAATACCGACCAGGATCTCATCTGGAATAAAAACAAACTCTCTGGGTTCGGGTTTTTCATCCAGGAATACCTTGCCCAGAAAACCCCGGTAATAAAGGGTTTCAGATATGGTTTCGGGATCCAAATAGGGGTGCAATCGGTCACGGCGACCTGCACCCATTTCCCGGATTAAACCGAATTGAGGGCTGAAATCTGCCCAAGGCATTTTTCCACCCTTTGCTGCCAACAGCTGCAAAGCCTCTCTAGCAGGCTGTGGTAATGCATCCAGAACATCAGCCAGGTTTTCTTTGTTAGCAATCAAAATTTTGAGGTTGGATAATAATTCATCAAAGCTGACATCGAGATCTTCAGCCCCCCAAACCTCGGCGACCAATCTCAAAAAACCGGGGTCTTCTGGGGTAAAAATCCAAGTAAGGTCAGGCATAGATGATGGGTGGGAAAATCATTATTGGAAGGATGACTAATTATACAATCATGCTCCTCAACGATTGAAACATCATCAGCGGAGAAGATAACGCATTAATTGACGCATCAAGCGCAAACCTGTATAATGGTTGCCAGAAGGTAGTTATCGGGATATGGCCCTTAAAGGTAACCTGCGGGATTTTTCACTAATCCAGCTCCTCAACTTGGTCAACCTGGCGCACAAGTCGGGTGTTTTGGTCATTGAGGGGCAAAGCGATGAAGCGAAAATCTATTTTAAGGACGGGAAATTATCCTATGCCAATTTGGGGCGTGAAGAAAACAACCTGATAGCCGTTTTACAACGCTATCAAAAGATATCGGAAGCCCAACAGCAAGTCCTCCTGGAAAAATCTACCCAGATGAACGACAAGGAATTGGGCTTATTGTTGGTCAATGCCCAATACTTGAATCAAAAAGATATCATCGATACTCTCAAGGGATATTTTGTCGATCTCATCCGGCGTTTGTTCAATTGGCAGGAAGGATATTTCTATTTTGACCCTGAGCAAAACCTGCCGGAAAATCTCATCCCGGTTAAACTTGACCTTGAGAGTGTGATCGTTGAAGGGACTCACCAGGTGAAAGAGTGGGAAACATTACAGGAGGAAATTCCCAGTTTGGAGATGTCTTTGAAATTCACTGATCGCCCCGGCGCGAATATCCGCAATGTTAACCTGAGCGTGGATGAATGGCGGGTGGTTTCATATGTCAATCCCCGTAATACCATGCATCAGATATCTCAGACCATCAAGATTGATGATCTTAAAATGCGCAAGATAGTGTTCAGCTTGCTCCAGGCAGGCCTTGTTGAAATTATCCGTCCGGGAGGAATGCCCGCGTTGCCACGCGATAAAATGTTCCCCACCAAGAATCCTGTTGAACAAAAATCCATGCTCAACAGGTTGATCACGCGCATCCGCGCAATCTGATAAGGCGAGCTTTTATGCAAACCGTCAAGATAGTTGTTACAGGACCCTTCAATTCAGGGAAAACCGAATTCATCCGTTCGGTTAGTGAAATTGATGTGGTAGCCACGGAGCGCAAGATCACCAATGACTCCGAAAGATCGGTCAAAGAGACTACCACGGTTGCCATGGATTTTGGCCGCATCACAGTGGATGACGACCTGGTCCTCTATTTGTTTGGCACACCCGGGCAAAAGCGATTTGAATTTATGTGGGAGATCCTTTCTGAGGGGATGCTGGGATTCATTGTCCTGGTAGATAGTACCCGCCCTGAAACTTTCCGGGAAGCTCGCAGTATTTTGGAGACGTTCCGGGCGTATGCCCCAACCCCGTATGTTGTAGGCGCCAACAAACAGGATATGGAAAACGCCTGGGAAGTGGATGACATGCGGGTGGCCTTGCGGTTGGATCCGAAAGTGAAACTGCTCCCTTGCATTGCGACAAAAAAAGATGATGTCAAGAAGGTGTTATTGGAACTCCTTTATAGCATTCTGGCTGAAATGGAAGTGAATGATCAATAGCCCTTCCTTAGCCTTTTCCATGAATCCTGATTTCATCCTTGACGCCAGTTTATCGGAAATTATTGGCCGGGCGGGAATCGCCGCGGTGCTTGAACTTGTCCGCATGACCCAGATCTCATCTTCAGCCGAGCAAATCAAGATCGGAGATGGGGTAGGGTTCCGACCCTTGGAAACTGCCCTTGAATCCATCTACGGAAACCAGGTGGGTGCGGGGATTGCTTTTCGAGCTGGAAGAGTTTCCTTTAAATACTTCTTATCCATGTTTGGTGACAAGCTTGGATTTTCAGACATCAACTTTCGTCTATTGCCGATGAACCAGAGAAAATTGGAAGGACTTTCAAGGATCAGTTCAGAAATGCATTCTTCTTATGGTTTACGGTCCACCATAAGGGATCAAGAAACCATGTTCTCAGTGGAGATTGAAAACTGTTTCGAATGTAATGGTGAAAAATCATCCCAACCCACATGCCATTTCATAGCAGGTTTCTTGCAGGAGTATCTTGCCTGGATTGGGGGAGGGCGATTCTTTTCGGTTAAGGAATCTTCCTGTGTAGCGAATGGCGGCGATAGCTGCACCTTTGAACTTTCAAAACGACCGATCGATTAAAACCATGTCACGAATTTTGGTAGTGGATGATGACCTGGCAGTACGTGAACTGATTGAAATTACCCTCCATCAAGCTGGGTATGAGGTTTTATCCGCTGCTGATGGGAAGACCGCCGTGGAAATTGCTCAAAAAGAAAAACCTGATCTGGTTCTTCTGGATGTCCGTTTGCCTGTTCTGGATGGTTACCAGGCATGCAAGCAGATCACCTCAGACCCCATGACGAAACATGTTCCTGTAGTCTTCGTTTCAGCCCGTGGACAAATTGAAGAAATCCAGATGGGACTTTCTGCAGGCGCCGTGGATTACTTTGTCAAGCCGTTTTCAACTGAATTATTAAAAAAACGCATCCAGGAATTATTAATTACTTATCATTGAGGCATGTGTTTGACATGCCTATATACGCATGTTACAATCTGCCTGCTTCCGCCCCCATTGTCTAGTGGCCTAGGACGTGGCCCTCTCAAGGCCAAAACTCGGGTTCGAATCCCGGTGGGGGCACCAAATAAGACCCATCTCGAACCACAACTCATTCAAGTGGAACAATTCCTGAACTTGCTATGCTTTGAACAAAAGCACAAGCTATTGGAACTTCCGCTGAAATAGGAGTAAGGTTCGAGATGGATGATTTAAATAGGGGAATCAAAATCTTGAACGGTTCAGTCGATAATGTTTTTATTGCAGTTCAAATAGCATCAAATCAATCAGGATATAGTGGTCAATATCTTAGAAAAATGTTGCGATACGAAAAGATCCAAGGGATAAAGATTGGGCAATTATGGTTATAGAATGCAAGTCTTTACTTGAGTATATTGAAGAAGCTTCAACAACTGAGGATCTTAGATATGGATCTCGAATAAAAATTAGGGTGAATGAAAAACCAACTAAGCAAGAGTAGTTAGAGGGCTGATTCAAGGCTAATTTTGGATGTTATTTTGTCCATATAGTCATACTTTGAAGGAAAAAGCACTAAAGTGATATTCAGATACAATCGAACTTGCAACCAAGCGTATATTAATACACTTCCTATTAGGTTACATTTTCTTATATTATCAACCAAGGTTTGGAATTCCGATCTCTCGGTCTGCTCTATGATGGTTTTGATGTCTTGGATGATACCATCCTTGATGCTGAACATGCAAAGGCATTGACAGTTGCGGCTGATGAGCACTGGGATGCCATCTTGTGCCAAGATATTGTTGCTTTTGGTCGCACTATGCACGAGGGGTTCGAAGCTCAGGTGGCTATGTTCCCCCACATGATGACTAATCAAGTCGCTAATCTGATTGAAGAATATCGTGATCGTGCTCTTGGCTGGAAGCTTTCCGGTGCTGGCGGCGGGGAATACTTGATCCTTGTGTCCGAGAAGTCCATCCTTGGTGCGGTGCGTGTGTTGGCTCGGCGCGAAATGGAATAAGAATGCTAAAGGTGCAATTAGTCTTTATTAACGTGAAAAAATAGTAAGTTCTGAAAAATCCTAACAATTACTAAACAATAAAACAGATTTTTCTTAACTAAGAGATCATATAATCACCTTCATGAAACGAAATCTCTTATTTTCTTGCCTATTCATTCTCATGGCGGGTTGCGCTGCTCCTGTTGTTCCAACTGCTTCAGAAGAATCAAGCACGGTTTCCGTGGAA
>JBGQAS010000115.1:0-6418 GCA_041494435.1 Anaerolineaceae bacterium
AAGGTGGATTTCGAAACGGTCGGGATGAAGGATCGGCGCCTGAAGGGAGACATCGAAACAGCGGTCTTTCGGATCGTTCAGGAATCTCTGACCAATATTGTCTTGCATGCTCAGGCGAGCCAGGTAGACATCCTGGTCAACTTGAACGACGATCACTTGGTAACCGTGATCGAGGATAACGGGATTGGATTCTCTCCTACATCACCGGACCTCGACAATCACCTGGGGTTGTTCGGAATGCGTGAGCGGGTGGAAATGATGGGTGGAAAATTCACCGTGGAAAGCGCTCCGGGCAAAGGAACAACCGTAAAAGTGGAGGTTCCCTGCCATGATTAAAGTGATTATCGCGGATGATCATGGGGTCGTGCGTGCTGGTTTGCGCGCGCTGATCAGAGGGGAACCCTCGTTTAATCTAATCGCTGAAGCCACGGGGGGCACGGAAGCCGTTTACCTGGCCACCAAGCTAAAACCCGACATTTTGTTGCTCGACATCAGCATGCCGGACCTGGATGGGATTACCGTCACCCAAAAGGTGAAAGAAGCGAGCCCGAAAACCAAGATGTTGATTTTGACCGTCCATGAGGATGAGGGTCTGCTGCGGAAAGCGATCCAGAGTGGAGCCTCGGGTTATGTGCTTAAACGTGCCGCAGAATCCGAATTGATCGCTGCCATGAATATTGTGTTGCGAGGGGATTTGTACATCGATCCAGCACTCACGCGGACATTGTTTGTGGATAGTTCCGCCAAAACAAAAGCTGCTAACCTGGACTTGATCGAACCCCTTACCCCGCGAGAACTGGATGTTCTTAAACTTATCGTGCAGGGATATACCAACCGCCAGATCGCGTCTGAACTTAGTATCAGCACCCGGACCGTGGAAGGTCATCGGTCGAACCTGTCGGATAAATTGGGACTCCATAACCGGGTTGGACTGGTTCGATACGCCAAGGAACATGGTTTAGTCGAATAATCTTATTTTGCTTGGTGATTCCGCCCCCGTAATTACTACGGGGTCGGTTTATTACGGGGAATTTATAAATAACCTGATTTATTACTCTTTTAAATCTAACAGCCTTTTGATACTATTTTTATAGCAAAACCACCCGAGGGGTGGAATGCTGAATATTGCTTCTAATCATTGAGTCTTAGGAACATGCCTAAAACTTCGACAAAACCTGAAAAACCGCTGCTTTCCCTGCAAGGAATCACCAAATCTTTTCCAGGCGTGTTGGCAAACGATGCCATCAACCTGGACATCTTCCGTTCCGAAGTTCATGCTCTTCTAGGAGAAAACGGAGCCGGGAAGAGTACCTTGATGAAGATCCTTTATGGCTTCTACCGGGCTGATTCAGGGAAGATCTTCATGGAAGGGAAACCGGTTCAGATCCAATCCCCTGCGGATGCCCGCAAATTGCAGATAGGGATGGTCTTCCAGGAATTCAACCTGATCCCGGCTTTCACTGTGTCAGAAAACATTGCCCTGTTCCTGCCTGACCTCAAAGCTGTCCTGCGCTCACGAGAGATCGATGCAAGCATAAAGGAAATCTCAGATCGTTATGATCTGCACATCGCTCCTCATGCCCTTGTTTCTCGCCTGGCTATTGGAGAACAGCAAAAGGTCGAGATCATCAAGCTCCTTCTTTCCAATTCAAAAGTTTTGATCTTGGACGAGCCCACCCGTGTGCTTGCGCCACATGAAGTAAAAGCGCTTTTTGAGATTCTATCCAAATTACGGGAGGATGGATTCGCGATCATCCTGATCACGCACAAAATGAACGAAGTGTTGGAATGTGCCGACCGGATCACGGTCTTACGGCGGGGAAGAGTAGCAGGCACATTACTGCGCAAGGAAGCCAGTGAAAAAAAATTGATCAACCTGATGTTCGAGAAATCCCTTCCCGGACTAAAAGCAAAACGAAGTGCCGAAATAGACGGATCAGCGCCAAAGATTTTGCATTTGGATCAAGCCTGTACAAAAGGGGAGGGAACGATGGTAGGGTTGAAAGATATTTACCTGGATGTTTTACCTGGAGAAATTATTGGGATAGCCGGGGTTTCTGGCAATGGGCAGAAAGAGCTGGGTGACCTGGTGCTGGGGATGGAACGCTGTGCTGGGGGGAAAAAGTACTTGTTTGGTAAAGACGCAACCCGCTGGTCGATCGGAAAGATCAGAGAAAATGGTTTAGCATTCATTCCTGAGAACCCTTTGCAGATGGCGGTTACTCCCTGGATGCCGGTGCTCGAGAACATGGCCCTTACCCGCACTCGGCACTATGCCCGATGGGGTGGATGGGGAATGGATTGGAAAAAGCTTGTTGATGAAACCCGAGACTCCTTTTCACGTTTTGGATTCTCGATTCCTGCGTTATTTTCTCCCGCCCGTTCTTTGTCAGGGGGTAACCTACAAAGGATGACCATTGCCAGGGAATTGGCTAGTTCTCCCCGGTTCATTGTGGCGTCCTATCCTACCAGTGGTTTAGATGTGCAGAGCACGCTGGCTGTTCGGCAGGCATTGATCGATGCGCGGGCAAAGGGAACAGGGATCCTCTTGATCTCGGAAGATCTCGAAGAACTATTTACTTTGAGCGACCGGATCGTGGTGATGTACGCAGGACGGATCGTTGGGTCGTTTAAACCCGAGGAGACGAATTCTTATGAGGTTGGGTTACTTATGACCGGGTCAAAGGTTGAACATGGCGCAAATTGAGAGTCTTTCCCCGCAACCCTCGCTGCTGAATAACAAGTTTCTTTCGACGGCAATTCGTTATGTTTTGATGATCCTGGTAGCCTTCATTTTCTTCGGGGTTATCCTGCTCATCTCAGGAATAAATCCATTTCAGGCATTCAGGGATATTTTCACCTCCACCCTGGGCAGCGCCTATGGGTTTTCCGAGGTCCTCGTTGCCATGACTCCCATCCTCATCACGGCCCTCGCTGTGGCTTTACCTTCCAGGATCATGATGATCAACGTGGGCGCGGAAGGACAGCTACTCATCGGAGCAGCATTCGCCACCTGGGGAGCACTCACTTTCCCAAATCTACCCGGCTGGGTGCTGATCCCCCTAATGATGGTTTTGGGATTTCTGGGAGGTGCGGTTTGGTCTTTCATACCTGCGTACTTGAAATCTATCGGATTGGTGAATGAAACCATTTCTTCCCTGCTTTTGAATTCGGTTGCGCCCAATATTCTTGGGTTTCTTATTTATAGTTTCTGGTATTCCCCCATGGACGTCAATAAGACAGCGAATTTTGTGAATGCCGCCAGGCTCCCCACATTTTTCGGCTCAAGGATAAGTTTGGGATTCTTCCTGGGGCTGGCTTTGCTGGTGATTTTCTGGGCGGTGATGAAATATACCCGCTGGGGATTGGAAATGCGCGCAATCGGTGGAAATGCGCAGGCTTCTCGCCGGAACGGCATCCCTTTGAAATCCTATATGATCCTGGTTTTTTGCATCGGTGGAGGTATATCCGGACTGGCTGGCATGGTTCAGGCTTCCGGTTTCTACGGGACTTTGATCACCAATTTCTCTATGGGCTGGGGTTTCATGGGGTTCCTGATCTCCTGGTTGGCAGGCGGCGACCCGATCGGCATTCTGCTCATGTCGTTCGTCGTCTCAGTCATCTTGAGCGGGGGGAATCTTCTGCAGATCACTCAGGGAATTCCTTATGCGGTGATCAACATCCTCCTGGCCTTCACTCTATTTGTGGTCCTGGCGAAACCCACCTTTTTCAAGCGGAGTAAAGCATGACCCTCCTATCTTTTCTCGGCATTTTCTCCAGTGCCATCTATTCAGGGACTTCTCTTCTTTACACTGCTTTGGGTGAGGTCATTGATGAGAGAGCCGGCATTGTCAACCTTGGCCTGGAAGGTGTACTCCTGGTCAGCGCGGCCGTGGGGTTTGGCGTCACTTCGAGTTCCGGCAGTCCTTATCTGGGCATCCTGGCATCGGTGATCACAGGGGGGTTGATGAACCTGGTCTTGGGTTACCTTGTGATTACCCGCAAAGCCAATCAGCTCGCCAGCGGTTTGGCTTTGATGTTTTTTGGTTTCGGGCTTAGCGCATTGATCGGGAAACCTTTCGTGGGTAAAGCCATTCATGCTTTGCCACGCATTGCCCTACCTGGGATGTCCAGCCTTCCTCTCGTTTATTCTTCCCTGTTCAAATTCGATTTCCTGATCTACCTGTCACTTCCCATCGCACTATTGATTTGGTGGGTGCTGTTCCGCACTCGCTGGGGGTTGAGTGTGAGGGCAGTGGGTGAGAACACAGATACTGCCTTTGCCTCAGGGCGAAACCCGCGCCTTATCCAATACCAGGCTCTTTTCGTGGGTGGCCTATTGGCGGGTTTGGGGGCGGCTCACCTTTCAATCGCCTTCACCATGAGCTGGGCTCAATATATGACCGCTGGTCGGGGTTTCATTGCCGTAGCATTGGTCATCTTTTCCAAGTGGCATCCTCTACGGGCTGTCGTGGGATCGCTTCTCTTTAGCGCCGCGGTAGCTTTCCAACTAGTGCTGCAGAATAGCGGGATCGACATATCCCCCTTCTTGCTGGATACCATCCCCTATCTGTTAACTTTAATAGTATTGATCGCTTGGGGCGGGACGAGGAAACAATCTGCGCCTGCCAGCTTGGGAAGAGTTTACATGGGTTCAGAATAGTTGATCAGATATCCCTGTCTGACGAAAGGAGGAACGGAAATCACATTTTCACCCTTGAATCTTTAAACTCGTGTATTCATATCATATTTGAGGAGAGGAACATGAATAAGAAGATATATATAGTTAGTGCCATTGTGATCTGCTTGAGCTTCATCCTGGCAGCCTGTGGCCCAAAGGAAGCTCCCGTTACAGAGACAGCAGCCCCTGTACTCGAACAACCAACGGCTGAGCCGACCGTTGCACCTACATCAACTGAGCCCTGTTTGACCATTGGTGCCACTTATGGCGGTCCCGTCAATGATGCTGGTTACAACCAGGCTATGCGTGATTCCATTCTTGCCATTAAGACCGCCATTCCCTGTGTCAAGATCCTTTCTGCCGAAAATGTCTATGATGAGGCTGGAGCCACTTCGACCATAGAGCAAATGATCAAATTCGGAGCGACCCTGATCTTTGCCACCGCTTCCACCCATCAGAATGCCGCTGTTGCCCTGGCGGCCAAATATCCGAATGTCAAATTCGAGAGTGCGGGTGGCTGGCTGATGGGTGCCAACTACGCGAACTACTATGGCAACCCACCACAAGGCTGGTACCTGATGGGAATTGCTGCTGGCATGATGACCAAATCCAACAAGCTCGGTTTCGTGGCCTCATTCCCACTGGGATGGACATTGACCTTCGTGAATGCCTTCGAATTGGGTGCCCAATCGGTGAACCCGGATGTTCAAACAGAAATCAAGTTCACCTTCGACTGGGCAAGCCAGGCAAAAGCTGCGGATGCGACCAACGCGTTGATCAACGATGGTGCGGATGTCATCACCATGCACACCGATGCGCCCGGCCCCATTATTTCGACTGCTGAAAGCCGCGGGATTTACTCCATCGGGTTCCAATCATTGGCAGCCCAGCAGTTTGCGCCCCAATACTGGATAGGTGGTACAGGATTCACTCTTGGTCCTACCTTGGTCAAGATTACTGAGTCCGTGTTGGATGGTACCTGGACCCCCCAGTTCATCCGCTGCGGCATCAGCGATGGATGTATGGCACTCGCTCCCTGGGGACCCAAAGTACCCCAGGAAGTGAAGGATAAAGTTGCCCAGACACTCGCCGATATGGATTCTGGCAAGATCGTCCTGTTCCAGGGACCTATTGTGGACCAGGATGGCAATGAAGTTGTCAAGGCTGGAGAAGTGCTGACCGCCGATGCGATGGCTAATGTGACATGGCTGGTCAAAGGCATTTTGGGTTCGACCAAATAGCTCAACGTATTACAATTTTCTTGGACAGAGTTACCGGCAGGTGTTCCGACACCTGCCGGAACTCACCCTGCAAATGAAAAACCCAAACCAGACCAGCATTTTACTCAAGGGAAAAATCATTGGTTCCACAGCCCTGGATGTGTGTTCACAACACTCCAAGGGTGAGGTGTTGGCTTCTGTTACGGATACGATTTATTTGAAATCGGAAGCTGCTGATCTTTTTTGGATCATTGGAGAAAATGAACCCCTGCACTGGCGCTGTATTCGAGTCACGGGTAAGGTTCCTCGGATAATGGAAGGCTTGGAATTTTCAATCAACTCGGATCAAATCGTTTTCGCCGATATCATGAAAATAGACTTCTCAAAGGCTTTTGAATGGCAGGCGAAGGCACCAGAAAGCTCAAACTTATCCTCCATTACTTCAATTTATCAAAAGACAAGAGAAATTTACAATGAATTAGCAAAGGTTCCAGGGAGTGGATTTGGGAACTTTATT
>JBGQAS010000220.1:0-4269 GCA_041494435.1 Anaerolineaceae bacterium
ATCGATACGGGCGTTGATTTGTTTTTTCCCCATGCTATACAGGTCACCCACAAAGCGCATCAATTCACGGGCTGTCAATTTCGCATACAAATTGGGCTCATCGGGGACGAACCCGCACACAGCTTTCGCCTGTAGCGGTTGGGTTTGGACGTTGTACCCGGCGATTTTCACCGTACCGCTGGTGGGTTGCAGCAAGCCAACCATGATCTTGAGGGTGGTGGTCTTGCCGGCTCCGTTAGGTCCCAGGAAACCGAATATCTCCCCGCTATGTACATCGAAGCTGATATCATCCACGGCAGCTTTCGTGCCGTAATGTTTTACGAGATGCTCAATTTCAATTAATTCAGGCTTGTCATTCATACTCTCTCCTTCATGAACCATAGACATAAATTATACGGCAGGATATTTGGGAAAGAGAACCCCCCGAAAGGGGGGTTCTTAATCCTACTGACTTCTTAGCCTTGCCCCCAATACTTGCTCCAGACGCTTGATGATCCTTTGGCGGATCTGGGCAGCTTCCTTATCGTCCATGGTGTGATCCCACGCCTGGTAGGTGAGATTGAATGCCAGGCTCTTTTTGCCAACACCCAATTGTTCAGAACGGAAAATGTCGAAGAGGCGTACATTGGCGAGGGCTTTCCCTCCGGTTTGGCGGATGAGGGCTTCCACCTGTTCGTGGGTGATGGTTTCATCCACCACGATGGCGATGTCTTCGATCACTGGCGGGAAATTGGGTACGGGCGAGGTTTCATACCGGTCGGGGACGAGCGGGAGCAACGCTTCCAGGTCGATCTCAGCTGCGATCACCGGAGAGGTCCCCAGGTCGTAGTGTTCCTTCACCAGGGGATGCAATTCACCAAATGTTCCGATGACGTGTTCGCCAATTTTTACCTGGGCGGATTTGCCAGGGTGGAAAATGGTTCCTTCGAGCGGTGAATAAGTTGCTTTGCCAACATGGAGCACGTCCAGGATAGACTCGAAGATGCCTTTCAGGTCGAAGAAATCCATTGGTGCATTTTCCATCTTTTCCCAACTTGGGCTCAGATGTGGGCCTGTTATGACAATGGCAAGTTGGAGGGGTTCACGCGGTAGAAGGCTCCCTTTTTCCGGGATGTAAACCGGAGCGATCTCGAACAAAGCTAATCGATTTTGTGTACGAATGTTTTTCTCAGCGATTTCCAGAACCGATGCCAAAAGATTACGGCGCATCACACTCCGCTCGGGGGTGAGGGGATTCAACAGCTCCACGTATTCTGGCTTGCCTGCTTCGATCCCTGGTGGAGTAAGGCGAGCCTCTTGGGATGGCTCGGTCATGCGGTAAGTGATGATTTCCTGAAGACCCAACGTAACGAGGGCATCCCGCAGCCGCTCTTCCGCATCCAGGTGCGGATCGGGATGGATCGGCGGCATCAATTCTTCCAGGCGAGTGGCAGGGATGGAGTCGTAGCCTACCATGCGGGCAATCTCTTCCATGATATCGGCTTTGCCTTCCACCCCGGAATGGATGTCGGTACGGTGATCGGGTGCTTTTGCCGTGATCTTTTCCCCTGAGACTTTGACTTTAAACCCCAAGCCTGTAAGGACTGTTTGGATCTTCTCAACCGGAATTTCAATTCCCAGGACGTGCTTTACATCTACTTCGGTGAAGGTTACCTGGGGATCCTTATATGGCAGGGGATACTCGTCCACTAAACCAACGGCAATCTCTCCGCAACTCCAGGCAGCGATCCGGTCCAGTCCCAGTTTCACCGCGTGTTCAGCCAGGGCGGGGTGCAATCCGCGGGCAAAGCGGTAGGAGGCCTCAGAGAAGAGTTTTTGCGTATCCACGGTGCGACGTACATTGACGAAATTCCAGGCAGCGCCTTCCAGTAGTACGTTCGTTGTGGATTCGGTTACTTCGGACTCCTGACCGCCCATAACACCAGCCAAGGATAGAGCTCCCGCTGTGTCGCACACCAGAATTGTGTAATCTTCCAGCTCACGCTCCACGCCATCCAAGGTGGTGAGTTTTTCGCCCTTTTTGGCAGGCCGAGTGATGATGGTGGGTGCCTTGCCCTTGGCACGTTTGCGCAACACATCATAATCAAAGGCATGCAGAGGTTCGCAGGTTTCGAGCATGACATAATTGGTCGCGTCCACAATACTGTTGATGGGGCGCATCCCTGCCAGGCGGAGTCTCATCTGCACGCGGTACGGGCTGGGCTGGGGTTTGACATTCCGAACCAAGCCGAGAACAAAACGGGGGTTAAGGGTTGGATCGGTGATCTTGATGGAAACTTTCCCTTCGATGCTTTTGCCTTTCACCGGTTGCTTTAATTTCGGTTTCTTCATTTGTTTGTTCAGGGCAGCAGAAAGTTCCCGCGCCACTCCCTGGATACAGGCATCCCGGATCATGTTGGGCAGGATGGAGACCGTAAATACCGCATCGCCCATGTAATCCACGAGGGGTATCCCGACGGGTGCATCATCATCCAGCAAAATGACACCTTCATGCTCATCCGAGATCCCCAACTCCTTTTCGGAGCAAACCATGGAGAAGGAATCCACTCCACGGATGTTGGCACGCTTCAGAGTTGTTAGTACATATCCGGGCTGGTGACCGTCATAGAGTTTGGCGCCTTCGCGTGCATACGCCACCTTGATGGGCTTTGGCAGTCGACCTTTTCCCTTGTATTCAAATAGGTTGGGGGCACCGGTCAGGATGGTGAGTTCTTCCGTTCCATCATTCAATTGGCAAAGAATTAAACGGTCTGCGTTGGGATGCGGATTCACTTCGAGGATCTCAGCTACGACGAATTTATCTTTGTCCCACGAAAGCCCGGTGATGTTGAATTCTTTGACCTCATCCGGCATGGGCAGCCCGACAATTGAGATACCCTCGATCTCCAAACCTGAATTATTGAGAGTTCGAGCGATTTCGACGATGGATATGTCCAGGTCGATATATTCTTTGAGCCAGGAAAGTGGGATCTTCATGAGAATTGCTCCAGGAAACGAATATCGTTACCGTAGAAATACCGGATTTCTTCCACCGAATTCCGCAGCATGGCCACCCGCTCGACGCCCATACCAGCAGCAAAACCGGAATAGATCTCGGGGTCGTAACCGCCATTCTTCAGCACGGTGGGATGAAGCATGCCGCAACCCATGATCTCCAACCAGCCAGAACCCCGGCAGACCTTGCAGCCTTTGCCGTGGCAAATAAAGCACTCGATTTCCAGGTCACCACTGGGTTCGGTGAAGGGGAAATAGCTGGGACGGAAACGCGAGCGGACGTTTTCTCCATACATGCCCTTGGCAAATTCGATTAAAGTCCCTTTTAGATCACCCAAAGTGATGCGCTTGCCAACCACCAGAACTTCCACCTGCAACATCTGGCTTTCGTGGCGGGCATCCATCTGCTCATAGCGGTAGCACATGCCCGGCAGAATCACGCGGATGGGTTCCGGGCAGTATTTGCGCATTACATGGATCTGACCCGGCGAAGTGTGCGTTCTCAGGATGACATTGGGGACTGTGGTATGGAAGGTATCCCACATATCGCGAGCAGGGTGGTAAGCAGGGATGTTGAGCAACTCGAAATTAAACTCATCCGTTTCCACTTCGCGCGAATGGAATACCTGGAATCCCATTTCCCCAAAGATGTGAACTATTTGCCTCAATGTGAGGGTTGCAGGATGCAGCCTGCCGATGATGGGTTGCCTGCCGGGTAGGGTCACATCCAACCGTTCACTCGCCAGGTTGCTCTGCAAAGAGGATTGTTTGATCTGCTGGCTGCGGTGTTCGAAAGCCGATTCCAGGACTTGCTTTACCAAGTTCGCTTTTTGTCCAACCTGAGGCCGTAAAGCAGCTTCCACTTTGCCAAGCTGGGTAAAGGTTTGCATCAGAGGGGAAGATCTACCTAAATTGATAGTTTTCCAAGCTTGCAAGCCTGCTTCATCTTGCACACCTTCCAGGGATTTCAAGGAAGCCACTTGGATGTCATCGAGTTCTTTCAAGATATCTTGTGCCATAAAGTTCCCTTTCTGCGGAGAGTTGAGAATTACTGAACCACTCTCCGGTTTAACAAAAAATCCCATCCCAATAATGGGACGGGAGTAATTCCGCGGTACCACCCAAATTCGTCATAACTGACGCTGCTCTGCCCAACCATCCCAACCGGACGATTGGTCGCGCCCTTAACGCTGCACCTGCGGCTCAGACTAGTGGAAGAGTTCGTTCACCTGAGCAACTCGAGAGGGAACTTCCATTCGTTTTCACCGGGAGCTG